>JBIPLL010000004.1:0-26188 GCA_044368425.1 Beijerinckiaceae bacterium | reverse complement strand
CATCAGGAAGCGGCTCAAGGCGACCTGCCGTTCGGCGAAGGCGTAATTGTCGCCGATCAGGGCGAGCACGACGGGGATAACCCCGCCACCGGCAAGGCCGGTGACGATGCGCAGCACGAAAAGCTGGTCCATGTCGGTGACCAGCGCGCTCGCGATGAAGCCTGCCGACATGATGGCGAGGCAGACGACCATGACCCGCACCTTGCCCCAGGCTTCGCCGATGGGGCCGAGAAAGGGCTGGCCGAGCGCATAGGGCAGCGCGAAGGCGGAGGCCAGCAGCGCCACGTGCGTTGTCGTCTCGCCAAAATCGCGCGCGAGCGCCGTGATCATCGGGTCGAGCGAGCGGATCGCGAGCGCCGTCGCGAATGTGCCGAAGCCGACGATGAGCAGGAAATATGGCCCGCGCAGGGGTGCGGGGCTGTCGGACGGGGAGGGCGGCGTCATCGCGCCACCATGACGGCGTCACCATGCCGGGGGAAGCCATTCCAAAGCATGGCACCTCTCGCCGATGCGCGTCCGCGCGGCCTTTGCAGGCTTTCGTCAACCCTTCCGGGCCATTGTCATGACGGCGCATCGGGGGTGCTGCCTGGGAGAGAGCATGACGGGCGCAGGCCTGCCAGTTGCAGCCGTGCAGCCGACCGGGGGACGCCCGGCCGGATCGGCGGCGGTTGCGCCATTGCCCGCCAGCCCGGAGGCGCTGGCCGAACTCGCTCCCGGCCAGGTGCTGGAGGCGCGGGTCGCTGCAGTGCTGGCCGATGGCCGCCTTCGCCTGATCACCTCGCTCGGCCTCATCGATGCACTGATGAAGGCCTCCTCCGCAGCAGCCTCCTCCGCCGCCTCGAATAGTGCTCCCGGGCAGGTCCTGTGGCTGAAGGTCGAGGCCGGGGGGGCGATGCCCGTATTTTCGCGTCTGGCCCTTGGCCCCGCCGGGGCGGGGCAGCTTTCCGCCGATTCGTCGCAGGCGTCCGGGGTGGCTGCCGCCAATGCAGCGGCTTCCCTCGCGTCGGCCCCGCCGCGCGATCAGGCGAGCGCACGGGTTGCTTTCGGGATGCAGATTGCTCAGGCGGCAACCCGTCAGGCCGGCCCCGCCGGGCTCATGCCGGCAGCGGCAGCTCTTGCGGATGCAATCCAGGCCGAACTCGATGCCGGCCAAGCGGCCAGCCGCCAGGGTGCAGCGCAGACGTCCGCCCTCGCGCCGATGCTGGCCGCCCTTCAGGATCTTGCCAGCCGGTTGCCCGCCTTGCGTCTGGCGCCCGATGCGATGCCGGCCGCGTTGAAGGGCCTCCTGCAGGCGCTGGGGCTTCCTTCGGGGGGCGCGGTGGCCGCCGGCCTGCCCGCAGAGCCTCCGGTCGTGGCCCTTCTCACGCAGCTGCGCACGCGCCTGGGCGCGACAGCTGCGGCCCTCGGCCAGCCTGAGGCAGCCATCGTTGATTCGCCGCGCGGCACGGCCTTGCCGCCGCCCGCCAGAAGCCTGCCGCTGCAGGGCGAGGCGCCGCAAGCCGCCCTGCTCGCGCCCGATGCACCGCTGGCGGACCATCTCGCGGACATGTCCGCGCGCACCGAGGCGGCCCTGTCGCGGCTCGGCCTTCACGCGCTTGCGAACCTGCCGGAGATGCAGGGCCAGGCTCAGGCGGCGGAGCGTGGCGGCGTCGACCGGAGCTGGCACTGGTCGGGGGACATTCCGCTCGCCTTTGGCGATCGCACGGGCAGCGCCCAGATCGCCATCGACAGGGATGGCGCAGCGACGGGTGCCGCGGAGGCCGCGTCGGGCTGGGCCGTGCGGCTGTCCTTCGCGCTGCCCGATCTCGGCGCCATCGATGCCCGCGTGAGCCTGCGCGGCGAGAAGGTCGGCGTGGCGCTCTGGGCAGCGGAGCCGATCGCGCGCGCGGTTATGGCGCCGCTCGTGCCAGTGCTGGAAAGTCGGTTGCGACAGGCCGGGCTCGATGTGGCCGATGTCACGCTGCGGGCCGGCCGGGCTCCCGCCGCAACCCGGAGCCAGGCGTCCGGCAGCCTGTTCGTGGATCGTCGGTCATGAGCCCGCAGTCTCCGCGCCCTCTTGCCATTGCCCTGCATTACGAGCACGGGCAGGTGCCGGTCGTCGTCGCCAAGGGGCAGGGCGAGGTCGCCGCGCGTATTCTGGAGACAGGGCGCGCCCATGATGTGCCGGTGGACGAGAATCCGGTGCTGGCCCAGGCGCTGATGCCCGTGCCGCTCGACGAGCCGATCCCGGAGGCCCTGTTCGTGGCCGTCGCCCAGGTCATCGGCTGGGTCATTCAGACATCGGGACGTGGAGTTCCGCCCCGACAGCCTTGACCTTGCCGGCCGTTTGCCGGAAGAGAGGCTGCAAGTGTCGCCGCGCCTTCGCGCCTGATCGGCGATAACGCACCCTGGCCTCGCGCCGGGGTTTTTCTTGTGCGGGTTTTCACGTCGGGGGACCCGACGGACCGCCTTCGGGTGTCGTCCGGCGGGCCGTGACACAGGCAGGACGGAACGAAATGACCAATGTCGTCGTGGTCGGCGCCCAGTGGGGCGACGAGGGCAAGGGCAAGATGGTCGACTGGCTCTCGAGCCAGGCCGATGTGGTGGTGCGCTTCCAGGGCGGCCACAATGCCGGACATACGCTCGTCATCGACGGAGTCGTCTACAAGCTGTCGCTGCTTCCCTCGGGCATCGTGCGTCCGGGCAAGCTCTCGGTGATCGGCAATGGCGTCGTGCTCGACCCCTGGCATCTCGTGAAGGAGATTGCCGAACTCGAGGGCCAGGGCGTCGCCATCTCGCGCGACAACCTGCGCATCGCCGACAATGCCACGCTGATCCTGCCGCTGCATCGCGAGCTCGACCATTACCGCGAGACGGCCAATACGACACTCAAGATCGGTACGACCAAGCGTGGCATCGGCCCCGCCTATGAGGACAAGGTCGGGCGTCGGGCGATCCGTGTCGTCGATCTCGCCGACCCGGACATCCTGCCGGCCAAGGTCGAACGCCTGCTGGCCCATCACAACGCCCTGCGCCGCGGGCTTGGCATTGCGGAACTCGACGGGCAGAGCCTCCTCGACGAGCTTCTCGCCATCGCGCCCAGGGTGCTGCCCTATGCCGACGCCGTCTGGCGGTTGCTCGACGAGCAGAAGCGGGCAGGCAAGCGTATCCTGTTCGAAGGCGCGCAGGGCGCGCTCCTCGACGTCGATCACGGCACCTATCCCTTCGTCACGTCGTCCAACATCGTGGCCGGACAGGCGGCGACGGGTTCGGGCCTCGGGCCGGGTGCCATCGGCTATGTCCTGGGCATCGCGAAGGCCTATACGACGCGGGTGGGCGAAGGGCCGTTCCCGACCGAGCTTCACGACGAGACGGGCGAGCGCATCGGCCAACGGGGCCGGGAATTCGGCACGGTAACGGGGCGCAAGCGCCGTTGCGGCTGGTTCGATGCCGTGCTCGTGCGCCAGACGGTGCGCACGTCAGGGATCAACGGCATCGCCCTGACCAAGCTCGACATCCTCGACGGCTTCGAGACCATCCGGATCTGCACCGGCTACCGGCTTGACGGCGAGCTTGTCGATCACCTGCCTGCCGGCCAGAATGCGCAGGCGCGTCTCGTGCCGGTCTACGAGGATTTCGAAGGCTGGAGCGGGAGCACCGCCGGCGCACGCAGCTGGGCCGATCTGCCGGCGCAGGCCATCAAGTATGTGCGGCGCATCGAGGAGCTGATCGGCGCACCGGTTGCCATCCTGTCGACGAGCCCGGAGCGTGATGACACGATCCTGGTCCAGAACCCCTTCGAGGCATGATGGCGGCCAGAGACAGGCGACATAACAGGAGAGACTTGACGAAGCGCCCGCTCATCGACATCCACGGCGGTCATGGCTGATTATTATCCCTTGCTGGCCCGCGCACTCGCGAATCTGAAGGGCGACGATCCTGCGGCCCGGTCGGCCGTCTTCGGACGTGCGCGCACGGCGCTTGCCCAGCAGTTGCGCGCCATCGATCCGCCGCTGTCGGAAGCCGACATCGCGCGCGAAAGGCTGTCGCTCGACGAAGCGATCAACCGGCTGGAGGCCGAGCACGCCGCGCGCGCCGCCGTGCTCGACCTGAGCTCGCCGGAGCCCGGGCCCGCTTTGCAACCGCTCGCGCCGGCCAACCCGCCTGCGCAGGCTTCATCGTCATCCGGCCCGTTTGCCCCACCCGCAGCCGACACTGCCAGCGAGACGCAGGCCCCGTCGCAGCGCCCGGTCCTGCCAGTGCGGCCGGCAGCACCCGGCGCCGACATGCAGGCAATGGCCGCTGTGCCGATGCCCGACCCGGCAGAGCCGGAGGATCGCGTGGAAACGGTCCTGCCGGCGCGCGAATTTGCCGATGGCGGCAATCGCGAACGCCCCAGGATCGAGCCTGCCCGCCCCAGCGACCCGGCCCGCAGGCGGCGCGCCCTGGTTCTGGCCGTCGGTCTCGCCTTGCCGATCGGCATCATTGCCACGCTCGCGATCGTGTTCAAGGACAAGCCGGCGACGATCCCCGCTCCGCAGGAGAGCGTGCCGACCGCAACCGCACCTGCCCAGAACGAGCAGAAATTCGCCGAGCGCATCGGCGGGCGGCCATCGGAGCCCGTCCGTCCGCAGGGCAATACGACACCAGCGCGGCCAGCGGCACCTGCCGGGGCCGCCTCCGGGACGCCAGCGTCACCGACGGCGGGGCCTGCGACCCAGGCTGGCAGCGGCACGGCACCCGCTGCTCCGCGCCAGGACGTTGTCGTGGCGCAGCGCGCCGCCGTCTACGAGGAAACGGGGGACCCGAACCAGCAGGCGCTGGTGCTGCCGGGGCGCGTCGCCTGGCGCCTCGATTCGATCAATGTCGCCCAGGGCCAGCCCGCGCAGACGGCTATCCGGGCCGATATCGAATCGCCCGAGGCCGGGCTCGCGGTCACCATGCTCATCCGGCGCAACACCGATGCCACGCTGCCTGCCGCGCATCTGATCCAGCTCACCTTTGCCCCGACTGCCGGGACGGCGCCGCGCCAGATCCGCGACGTCGGATTGCCGGCCTTCAAGCCGGACGAGGCCTCGCGTGGCGTGCAACTGGCAGGCCTGCCGGTTCCCGTGGGCGAGAACCTGTTCCTGATCGGTCTGTCGAACCTGCCGGTCGAGGTCAGCCGCAATCTGGAACTCATGACGAGCCGGCCCTGGATCGACATTCCCTATCGGCTCGCCAATGGACGGCGCGGCTTCATCGCGATCGAGAAGGGCGTGCCGGGTGAAGCGGCATTCCAGGAAGCGATGCGAGCCTGGCAGGAAGGGCGCTGACCCGACGCCGGGGTGGTGTCGTTGGTCAGCGGCGCGCCGACGGCAGGGGGCGGATTGCGGGGCTGGCCAGCTTCGGCTTTGCCGCAATCGCATCGGTCTGCTCACGGCGGGCCATCAGATCCTTGACGGCCGCCTGGACCTTCTCGAAGGCGCGCACCTCGATCTGGCGCACGCGCTCGCGGGACACGCCGAACTCCTCCGACAATTCCTCAAGCGTCACCGGCTCCTCGGCCAGACGCCGGGCCTCGAAGATGCGCCGCTCACGCTCGTTGAGCACGGCCATGGCGTCGCGCAGGGCGGTCAGGCGGTTGCGGCTCTCCTCGTCCTCGACGAGGCGTGTCTCCTGATTGGTCGCGTCGTCGACGAGCCAGTCCTGCCACTCGCCCTCGCCCTCCTGGCGCAGCGGAGCGTTCAGGGAGGCGTCGCCCGAGAGGCGACGGTTCATGTCGATCACATCCTGCTCGGGCACGCCGAGCTTCGTCGCGATCTGCTTGACCTGGTCGGGCTTGAGGTCACCTTCCTCCAGCGCGGAAATCCGGCTCTTGGCCTTGCGCAGGTTGAAGAACAGCTTCTTCTGGTTGGCGGTGGTGCCCATCTTCACGAGCGACCAGGAGCGCAGGATGTATTCCTGGATCGCAGCCTTGATCCACCACATCGCATAGGTTGCGAGCCGGAAGCCCTTTTCCGGCTCAAACCGCTTCACGGCCTGCATGAGGCCGACATTGCCCTCCGACACGATCTCGCCAACCGGCAGGCCATAGCCGCGGTAGCCCATCGCGATCTTGGCGACGAGGCGCAGATGCGAGGTGACGAGCCGGTGCGCCGCATCACGGTCGCCATGCTCGCGCCAGCTCTTGGCGAGCATGTATTCCTCGTTCGGCTCCAGCATCGGGAACTTGCGGATCTCGTCCAGATAGCGGGACAAGCCGCCTTCGCTGGCAATGATCGGAACCGAGCCATGTGACATCGCGCAACTCCTTCTGGTCCCCTTCTGGCGGACCGCGACCTGCCGCCGCATCGGGCCGGCAGATTTCGTCCCCATATATAGATGTTCGCAGCATGGCCGAAAGAGGGCAGCGGCTGGTGGCGTGTGGCCCTGTCAGGCGCCCTGTCTCAGGGCCTGCGCCAGGTCGGCAAGAGGGCCCGGCAGGGCGCTCTCGAACCGCATGGTCTCTCCCGAAACGGGATGGGCGAAGCCGAGCAGGGCGGCATGCAGTGCCTGCCGGTCCAGCGCCTCGAGCAGGCTGCGCGCCTGCGGGCCAAGCCGCTTCGACTTGGTGCGCATGCCTGTCCCGTAAACGGGATCGCCCAGGAGCGGGAGGCCTATATGGGCCATGTGCACGCGGATCTGGTGCGTGCGCCCCGTTTCGAGCCGGCAGGCCACGAGCGATGCCACGGGCTGGCCTTCCCGGTCGGCAAAGCGTTCCTTCAACTGCCAATGCGTCACCGCGTGCCGGGCCCGGCTCGACCGGCTGACGGCGAAGCGCTCGCGGTGGTGCGGATCTCGGTCGAGGGGGGCCTCGATGCGTCCGCGTTCCTGCGGCGGCACGCCCCAGACGAATGCCAGATATTCGCGCAGCAGGGGCCCGGTGCGGCCGTGGTCGGCGAACTGGGCGGCGAGGCCCTGATGGGCGGCGTCGGTCTTGGCAACGACCATCAGCCCGCTCGTATCCTTGTCAAGGCGGTGCACGATGCCGGGGCGCCTGACACCGCCGATACCCGACAGGCTCTCTCCGCAATGGGCGATCAGCGCGTTGACGAGCGTTCCATCCTCGTGGCCTGCGGCCGGATGGACGACGAGCCCTGCGGGCTTGTCGAGCACGATCAGGTCGGCATCCTCGTGCACCACATCGAGCGCGATGGCCTGCCCGACGGGAATTGCGGGGCGAGGGGCGGGCGGGCTGACGAGGATCGCGGCACCGGGGCCGACCTTTGCGGCCGGGTCTGTGAATGTCGCGCCATCGACCGTAACGGCGCCCTCGCGGATGAGGGCCTGCAGCCGTGCACGCGAGAAATCCGCGCAGCCTTGAGCCAGTACGCGGTCCAGCCGATCGCGGCCGGCATCCGGCGGTACGACAAAAGCAAGTCGCGGCTGCGATGCAAGGCCGGCATCGGGCGGGACCAGGCCTGCCGAACTGTCGGATGCGGGAAAAGCCAAGGGCTACCTCGTGTTCTGCAAGTCTGACGCTCCCGGAAAGCGGCCCCCCTCGCTGCAGGCGGCCTTGCTCCCGAAAGCAGCGTGTCTGGTGTTCATGGTCCGTGCGTCTGCGCAGCCGATGCATGCAGAACCATGATCCCGGCTTCGATGGGATCAAAACAGCCAGATGGCAAGTGGTGTGACGAGCGAGAGCCGTGGCACAGGCGAACGGCGAGCTCCATTCAGCCTTCCTGCCTGGCCGGAGCGCCGGATCGGGCTTGCCGACGCGGCACGAGGCAGCTATAGGACAGCCGACCCTGACAGCTCCCATCGTCTAGCGGTCTAGGACGTCGCCCTCTCACGGCGAAAACAGGGGTTCGAGTCCCCTTGGGAGCGCCAGTCGAGCGTCACAAGGGCATGCGGGTTCATGAAGCGATCTTGCTGGCCAAGTCCTTGCCCGAGGATGCCGTTGATCGCTGGCTCGAAATCGGACGTCTGCTGAAGCCTGAGAAGAGCGATGAGGGCTGACACCTGAATCCCCCGAGCGCCCTTGCCGGCAGAACCATCGATTGTGCTGCATCGCCAGGGCGCCGGAGCACTTCCTCGTAATGGCCATGGTTCAACGACCGAATCCCGACGGTTGATATTCGCGCCCCAAGGGGCTGCAGCGCTCCGCATCGCTCAGTGCGACCGGCAGCGAATCGCGCAGGCGAGAGCGGACGCGCGGCCTATCCCCGACTGCTGGCCTGTGTTGTCTTGAGATTCTCGATCCGGTCGCCGAAGCGGCCGGCTGCGCTGGTCAGGGGCAGGTCGAGGCGCTGCGCGATTCTGCGGGCTGCCAGCATCACCTCGCGCGCGTCGAGGCCCGTCTCGATGCCGCAATCGGCAAACATGCGGACAAGGTCCTCGGTCGGATAATTGCCGGTGGCGCTGGGTGTCGCCACGCCGCCGCCGATGCCGCAGATTGCCGTCTCGAACCAGTCGACGCCGGCTTCGAGCGCACACAGGATGCTGGCTGGCGCCATGCCCGCGAGGTCGTGAACGTGGAAGCCGAGTTCGAGGCCCGGCCAACGGTCGCGGATGCGCCCGAAACGCTCGCTCACCTCGCGGGGATGCTCAAGCCCGAGGCTGCCGGCCAGATAAATCGAGCGGATACCTGCATTCCAGGCGCGGTCCACGAGATCGAGAACCCGTTCTTCGGGAATGGCGCCGTCATAGGGACAGAAGAAGGCCATGCCGATGGCGAGGACGAAGCGCCGTCCGGCGGCCTCGACGACGCGATGGCTGGCAAGCGCCTGCTCGACGGCGGCCTCAAGCGTCATGTTCTGGTTGCGGGCCGTATAGGCGTCGCTTGCCGTGACGAGCCCGACGATCTCGTCGCAGCCGGCCGCGGCAGCGCGCTCGGCTCCGCGGGCATTGGGCGCAAGCCCCCGATAAAGTGTGCCGGGCCGGCGCCGGATGCGGGCCATCACCTCGTCGGCATCGGCGAGATTGGGGATGGCACGCGGTGACACAAAGCCCGTCACCTCGATCGTGTGAAAGCCCAGATCGGAGAGGGTGTCGATCAGCCAGACCTTGTCGTCCGTCGAGAGCATGCGCGGCAGGCTCTGCAGACCGTCGCGGGGCGCGACCTCGACGATGCGGGAGCGTGCCGGGAACTTCATGACCGGTCCCCGTCGAGGCCGGCTGCGCGCAATTCCTCCTCGCTGAAGCCGAGTTCGCCGATCAGCACCTCGCGCGTATGCTCGCCGACGCTCGCGCCAGTATGGCGAACGGCCTGCGGTGTGCGTGACAGGCGACCGGCCGGAGCCTGCATCCGCATCGGGCCGAGCTGCGTGTCTTCGACCTCGATGACGTTGCCGCGCGCGACGATGTGCGAGTCCTGCAGGATGTCGGCCACGGAATTGACAGGGGCCACGACGGCATCCGCCGCTTCCAGATGCGCGATCAGTGCAGCGCGATCGAAGTGCATCATGGCCGCCTGAAGCGCCGCATCGAGCGCCTCGACATTGGCGACCCGATCGCGATTTGTCGTGAAGCGCGGATCGGTCGGCAGGTCGGGCAGGCCCATAGCCTCGCACAGGCGCTGGAACGAGCGGTCCGAGCTGGCCGAGAGGGACACATAGCCGCCATCGCGCGTCGCATAGACATTGCGGGGCGCCACCCAGGGCAGGCGGCTGCCGGTGCGTTCCTGCACACGGCCATGCTGGTCGTAATCGACGACGAAGGGGCCGAGCATGGCGAACATGGTCTCGTAGAGGGCAAGGTCCACCACCTGTCCCTGACCGCTGCGCCGTGCCTCGTGGACGGCGGAAAGCCCGAGCAAAGCTCCCATCAGACCCGAGCTGGAATCGGCAAGGCCGAAGGCCGGCAGCATGGGAGGCCGATCAGGATCTCCCGAGATATAGGCGGCGCCGGCATAGCCCTCCAGCGCCGTGCCGAAGCCGGGCTTGTGGCTCGACGGGCCGCTCTGGCCATAGCCCGTGACGCGCAACATGACGATGCGGGGATTGATCTCCCGTAGAGCGTCGTAGCCGAGCCCCCATTTCTCCATCGTGCCGGGGCGGTAATTCTCGACGATGAGATCGGCGGTCCTGACGAGCCGCCTCACCGTCTCCTGGCCCAAAGGCGTGCGCAGGTCCGCGCAGACCGACCGCTTGTTGCGGTTGATCACCTTCGCATAGAGGCCCACGCCGTCGCGTGCGCTGCCCCAGGCGCGCAACTCGTCTCCGGTGCCGGGGCGTTCCAGCTTGACGATGTCAGCGCCGAGATCGCCCAGATGCATCGAGATCGAGGGAGCGGCGAGGAAATTCGAGGCGTCGATCACGCGGATATCCGCGAGACAGCCCACCGGCGGCGCCGATGCGGTCATCCGTCCTGTCCTTGCGAAAGGGTGCCCTGCATGTCGGCGAGGCCCGGCGGCGGGATGCGTCCCAGCGCGCGGAAGCCGGTCGTCACGATGATGGTGCGCACGAGCCGCTCGGCGTCGTCAGGCGTGCCCTTCGTCAGCACCTCGACGAAGCTGTCGTGATTGCCGAGAACCTGTTCGGGCGAGGTATCGTAGGCGGGATTGATGCGCTGCATGAACAGGCGCAACAGCACGTTGATGTTGCTCCAGGCCTTGAGCAGCATCGGGTTGCCGGCTGCAGCCACGATGGTCTCGTGGAAGACCGTATCGAGCTGGCGCCACCGGGCCGACTTGCCGTTCTTGGCCTCGTTTTCCATGCGCCGGGCCACTTTCGCGATGCGCGACAGCGCCTCCCGGTCGCGCCGGCCGGCCACGAGGCGCGCGGCCATGCTCTCGATGGTCGCGCGCATCACGATCATGTCGGCAATCTCGTCGGTGTCGAGCTTGCGCACATAGGCGCCGCGGTCGTCGCGGATCTCGAGCAGGCCGTCGGCCGTCAATGTCTTGATCGCCTCGCGCAGCGTTGCCCGGCTCACACCCAGGCGCTCCGACATCTGGACCTCCAGGATGCGGTCGCCGGGGGTCAGCTCGCCGCTGCGGATCGCGCGTGCCAGTGCGTCGGCGACGGCGGTGCTCAGCGACCTGCGCTCGAGCCTTGCCAGCCGCTCGCCCGGCGGGGGGGCGCGTTCGGCCTGCGTCATGATCCCGTGCCCTTCATGCCGCGTCTCCTGCCGCGTCCATTGCCGCGTGCCCTGCCTTGCCTGCTGCCGCTCAGCCGCGCGGCGCGTGCCGCAAATGGTAGTCGGTTTCCTGCTGGAAGGCATGGCCGAGGGCAAGCAGTCCCGCCTCGCCCCACCATGGTCCCACAAGCTGCATGCCGAGCGGAAGACCATCGGCCGTGAAGCCGCAGGGAACCGACAGGGCCGGCACTTCCGCGAAGGACCAGACGAAGGTGAAGCGCGTCAGATCCTTTGTCGCCAGGATCATTTCCTTGCTTGCCTCGGCCAGCGGGGCCGGGCCGGGGACCGTCGGCGTGAGGATGACATCGACCGTGGCGAAGATATCGGACAATTGGCGCGTCCAGCGCTCCTTGGCGCGCATCGCCCGCGCATAATCGGGGCCGGTGGCGTTGTATCCGATCATCATGCGTTCGCGGATGTCGGCGCCGAGGCCGGAAGCGGGGTCCTCAAGGCGGGCACGATGGAAATCGGCTGCATCCGCCAGAAGCATCGGCGTCATGATCGTCTGGATCGAGGCTGCATCGGGCAGGTCGATCGTGACAAGCTGCGCGCCCAGCGACTGGAGCAGGGCCTGCGCCTCCTCGATGCGCTGGCCCAGATCGGCATGGATGTCGTCGTGGAAATAGCTGCGCGGAATGCCGATGCGCAGGCCACGCACGCCCCTGCCGAGCGCGGCGAGAAAGCTGTCGACCGGCTTCGGCATCGAGATGGGATCGGCGGGGTCATGGCCTGCAATGGCCTCGTAGACGGCTGCGACCGTCGCCACGTCGCGGGCGAGCGGGCCGATCGTGTCGAAGCGGGGGCTGACCGGCGTCGAGCCCGTATTGGGCACGCGTCCCACGGTGGGTCGCAGCCCGACCACTCCGTTTAGGGCTGCCGGGATGCGGATCGAGCCGCCGGTATCGGAGCCCAGAGAGGCGCGGCACATGCCGGCCGCAACGCTGGCGCCCGAGCCGCCGCTGGAGCCGCCGGGGATGCGGGCGGGATCCCACGGATTGCGGCAGGGGCCGTGATGGGGGTTCTGGGTGGTGCCGCCAAAGGCGAATTCGTGGAGGTTGACCTTGCCGATGATGGCCGCGCCGGCAGCGGCGAGGCGCGCGCTGACGGTGGCGTCCCGGTTGGGAAGCGTGTGGAACGCCTTCGCCGATCCGCATGTCGTGGGCATGCCGGCGACGTCCACATTGTCCTTGATCGAGACGACGCAGCCGCCGACCGGGCCGAAATTGCGGCCGGCTGCCAGTGCCGCGTCGATGCGCGTGGCGTCCTGCCGGGCGCGTTCGGGCGCCACGGTGATGAAGGCGCGCAAGCCGGCGTCCTGCCTGTCAATGGCCGAAAGGCACTCTTCGACGGCTCGAATGGTGGGTCCGGTCATCAATCTGTCTCCAGGCGGTCCGGGCACGAGTGCCCGAGATACAGGCCGATCAGCAGCATTTCGCCGATGCGGCGGTTGAAGCGTTGCAGCGTCAGCGCCGCTGTCTGCGACAGTCCTGTCGGCGCCGCCTCGGCGGGATGCGCGGTAAGCCTTGCATGGGCGGCGCGGAACCGCTCGTCCGCAAGCGTTCGGGGGATCGTGGCCGAGATGGCCCCGAGCAGGTCGGGCAGGCAGGCGAGATGGACCCAGAGCGTCGGGCGGATGCCGGTATCGGCGCCGGGTCCTGCCGCCGCGAGGCGCTCGATGGCCACCTGCAAGGCCGGCGGGAGGCTGGCAAAGCCCGGCACCGGCGGCACATGGTCCGGCGCGAGCGGCAGCGATCCGCCGTCTCCGGGCGCAGGGCAGCCGAGCAGCAGGCGAACGGTCGCAAGATTGAGGCTGTTGCCGCGCTCGTAGGACACGAGGATCTGCGGGCCGGGGCTCGTCCAGTGGAGCGGCGCGGGCGCCGGCAATGGCGCGATCATGCCGCGCGCAGCGGCATTGAGCGCCCCGCCGTGGCGCTCGATCAAGGCGATGTCGTCGCGCACCCGGTCCCAGCAGGCCTCGATCTCGCCCAGCGCCGCCAGATGGCGCCAGATCAGGTTCACCACCGGCACGCCGAGCCTGTGCCGGATATCGGCATAGCAGCGGGCAACCGCTCCGGTGGCCTCGGATTCCGGGATTTCGGCGATCATCGATCGAGCGCGATGGGCAGCGTCAGCAGCGGCGCATGCTGCTGAGCGCCATAGACATCGGTGTCGAAGCGCGCCCCCGACGGCTGGGGCCTGTAGATTGAGAATTTCACCGCCCGCGCCATCGGATAATAGGCGAAATCGACGATCTCGTTGGCCGAGACGCCATAGAGGCTCGCGACGGTCTGGCTGGTCAGCGATCCCGTCTGGCGCACCCGCTCGAGCATCTCTGCATCCTCGAAGATGATGTCGAAGGTGACCATGAACGGGCCGGCATTCTTGCTGCGGATGACGCGGGCGAGGTCTGACAGTTTCATTGGATCTGCTCGGCCTTGAAGGGGAAGAGCTGGACCGGATCGTCGAGTTCGAGCAGGTGATAGATGCTGAACTCGTAGACCGGGCCCGCCGGCAGGTCGGCCGGTGAGAACGGGAAGGCCAGGTTCCCGGCCGTGGCGATCCGGCCCGGATAGGCCCAGTGCAGCGTCAGGCTGCGCGCCATGGCGCAAACGGTCTCGGCCAGTTCGGGCGTTGCGGCAACGGCGTCGATGACGAGGCCGATCTCGTGGCCCGGTATCGGGGTCGGCTCGAACGGGCCCATGACGCCGTCGCGCCCGTAGAAGCGGAAGCGCAGGTCGAAGCTCTCGCGCGGCACGCTGGCGCCGAGATTGGCCACGAGCCTCTCGGTGACGCCCTGCGCGACCGCATCGAGCTGCCCGATCATCAGCGGGTCGCGGATGCCGGCAAGCGCGACATGCCGGTAGCCGACGAGGCGGGCGCCCTCGAGCTTGACGGTGTGGCGTGGCGCGGGGTGGAAGCGGCTGCCGCTGACGCAGACCCGGTCGGTGCCGAGCTGGTCGAAGCGCGTCTGCTTCAGGTCGACCGTGCCGCCCGGCCCCGGCAGCCAGACCGGGTTGCTCTTCTCATAGAGCGTGTGGGCACCCACGGACTCGACGGTGCATGCCTTGCGGGCATGTGGCGTCTCGACCACGAAATGGTCGGTTGCGAGGCGGCCCATCAGCAGGTCGGAGCCCTCGACCGGCACGGCGGCCTGCCCCCCGCATTCGAGGATCTTGCCCAGATGGAAGGCAAGACCGCGGTCATGCCCCATCAGGACTGGCCAGGCCGCGACATTGGCCACGTCCCAGGCGCGGCCGCAAACGAGGATGTCGCAGCCGTCGGCCAGGGCCGCCATCATCGGCTCGACGCCGATCTGGGCCACGACATGCGAGGCCGCGTCGATGTCGGCCTGAGTCAGGTCGGCCCGGGTTTCGAATTGCCGGATGCGGCCTTCCACAAGCGCCTGCGTGAGAGTCTCCTTCGACAATTCGCTGTCGATGGTGGCGAGCCTGAGAGGGGCGAGACCGCGCTCGGCCACGACGGAGCGGACGATGCGGACCACGAATTCGAGCTGGGCTGCCGTCCCCGCCCCGCCCGACGAGCCGATCACGACCTTCGCCTTCTGGCGACGGGCGGCAGGCAGCAGCAGGTCGAGATCCCGCCGCACCATGGTTTCGCTGACGAAGGGGCGGCCACTGCCCAGATAATAGGGGCCGGGGTCGGTCGAGCCGGCATCAATGGCGAGGAGCTGGAAGCCACGGCGCTCCGCTTCCTCGAGCGAGGTGATGGGAAAGCCGTAGCCGAGCATCCCGTGGGACAGGATCGCGACAGGTTCGGGAGCCGGGCGGTCGGCTGGTTGCTGCATCTTCTGTTCCTTCGAAACGGCTCTCGACCGCAGCCCGCTAGCGGGCCAGCATGATCGACGGCAGCCAGAGCGTGGCGGCCGGCACGAGAATGACGATGACGAGGACGAGCATGAGGGGCAGGTAGAACGGCACCGCCGCCCGGATCACGTCATGAAGCGGGACAGCCGCGATCTTGGCCGTCACGTAGAGGCTGAAGCCGACCGGCGGCGTGACGAGGCCGATCATCAGGTTCACGACGACCATGACGCCGAACTGGACGGCGGGAATGTCGAGCGATGCCGCCAGGGGTGCCAGCAGCGGCACGAAGACGAGCATCGCCGCCGTCGAGTCCATGAACATGCCGACGATCAGCAGGACGAAGTTGATCATCAGGATCAGCGTCACCTTGCCCATGCCGGCGGTCGCCGCCACGAACTCGCGCGCCACGCCCTCAAAGGTGATCATCCAGCCGAGCACTGCCGCGAAGCCCAGCAGGATCATGACCGTGGCGGTGCCCTTCATCGACTGCACGCAGCATTCGACAATCTTGGGCAGGTCGAGCGTGCGATAGACGAAGATGCCGATCAGTGCCGCATAGCCCGCCGCGATCGCGCCAGCCTCCGTCGGGGTCATGATGCCGGTGAAGATGCCGCTCAGGATGATGACGGGAGTCAGGAGCGGCAGCATCGCTGCGCGGGTCGCGCGCAGCAATTCAGATGCCGAGAAGGGCTCGCGCGTCTCGGTGAGCTTCATCCGGCGCACGGCAAAGGCCGAATAGCCCATGAGGGCCAGTGCCACCAACACGCCGGGAATGACGCCGCCCAGGAACAGCGCGCCGACCGAGACGCCGGTGATCGCGCCATAGACGATCATCGGGATCGAGGGCGGGAAGATGGGACCGATGGTGGAGGCGGAGGCCGTGAGCGCGGCGGCGAAGGGAGCGCCATAGCCCTGCCGTGCCATGGCCGGAATCATGACCTTGCCGACGGCGGCCGCATCGGCAAGCGCCGAGCCCGACATTCCGGCGAAGATCAGGGAGGTCGCGACATTGGTGTGGGCCAGGCGTCCACGGACGCGCGACAGAAGGGCGCTGGCGAAGTCGACGATCTTCTGCGTCGCTCCGCTGACATTCATCAGGTCGCCGGCCAGCAAGTAGAGCGGGATGGCGAGCAGGATGCTCGAGTCGATGGCGTTCGTGATGAGCGGCGCGATGGTGCTCGCCGGCAATTGCGCCGTGGAGATGTAAAGCGCACCCACGGCGCCGATGGCGACGACGAGGGGAAAGCGAAGCAGCACCAGCACGATGAGAAGGGCCGAGGCCCAGGCGACGAGGACGAGACCCGGGCTCATCGGCTTGCTCCTGGCGAGGTAAAGCGGCGACCGAACAGAAGCAGCTGTTCGGCGAGGATCAGACACTCGACCAATGCCATCGTGCCGATGCCCGCCACGACCGCGAAGCGCATCACGCTGTAGGACAGCGGGATGGCAGCAAATGCCTGCATGGCGGCGCTGGCGATGGTCGGTAACCCGCCCAGAGCGACATAGCCAAACAGCAGGATCGCTGCCGACGTTCTCAGGATGTCGAAAATGCCCGGACGGTTCTCGTTGCTGCTGCCGAACATCTCAAGCCTGAAATGCTCGCGGCTGCAGGAGGCGCTGATCGCGCCCAGGGCGACGCCCCAGATCAACACGATCCGGGTCGCTTCCGGAATCCAGACGATGTTGAGCCCGAGCGCCCGCCCGATCACGAGGCCCAGAAGGAGCGTCGTGATCAGGAAGGCGGCAAGGCCAGCGCCAAGGCCGAAGACATAACCGGCCAGGGCGCGCAGTGCGCGCAGTTGCCGGACGGCAGCCGGAACCGCTTCCATCGTCACTGGCCGGCGCGAACGATGGCAGCGTAGGTGTCGGCTCCGAGATATTGCGGGCCGATGCGCTCCAGCACTGGCTTGGCGCGGGCGCGGAAGGCCGCCGTATCCACCTCGTTGACTGCGGCATTCGCCTTCTTGATCGCCTCGAGATTGGTGGCCTGCTGGTCGGCGATGGCCTTGGCGGCGACCTCCTTGCCCTCGGCGAAGCACTGGGTCATCAGATCGCGGACGCTGGCCGGCAGGCCCTTCCACCAACGCGCGTTCACGTAGATGAATTCAGGCGCGCGGACATGTTCCGTGAGGCTCACGAATTTCTGCACTTCCTGTAGCGAGAAGCCGACGATGGTCGGAAGCGGATTTTCCTGCCCCTCGATCGTGCCAGACTGCAGGGCGGTATAGACCTCGCCGAAATTCATCGCGACCGGCTCGGCGCCCAGTTCCTTGAAGGCGTTGAACAGGATCGGGATCTCCGGCACGCGCAGCTTCAGGCCCTTCAGGTCGTCGGGCGTGCGGATCGGTCGCTTGGAATTCGTCATCATGCGCGGTGCGCGCGGATAGGCCATCAGCACGTTGACGTTGCGCGTGCGCTCGAGATCGGCGTTCCAGGCCTCCGCCAGCGGGCTGGCAAGCACGCGCTCGACATGGGCGAAATCGTTGAACAGCCAGGGCGCGAAGAAGGAGTTGTAGCTCGCGTTGATGCCGAAGCCGGAGGCATGGATGTTGACCGTGCCGGCCGACAGCTGCTCGAAGGTCGCGAGATCCTGCCCAAGCTGGCCCGACGGGAAAAAGTCGATGCGGATCGCGCCATTGCTGCGCCGCGTCGCTTCCTTGATCACATGCTCCATGCCGACGCCCAGGGGCTCGCGCGGCGAGACGATCATGGTCATGCGGATGCGGGTCGCCGGAATGTCGCCCGACTGGGCGCGCAGGACGGACGGGCTGGCAACGAGGGCTGCGGAGCCCGCGGCTCCCAGCAGCATGGTACGACGGTCGATCATTCTTCCCTCCCATTGTATGATTGTCGACATTCGAACATGCTAGGCCAGCCGCGCCGGGATCGTCAATCGTCCAGTCGTGTCGATCCGCGCTGCCGGCGGGCCGGAGGAAGCCGGGGCGGTATGTCCGATGGAGACATTGAAGGCCAGGATTCCAGTGCTGCTGGTGCGACCGGCTGGCCGGATCACGCGGCTGCCGCCCGTCTTGTCCGGGACCCGCGCAAACGATGTCTCGAAACACCTGGGACGTCCATGTAACCGCTTGACACGTCGAGGGCGGAACGTGACACGTTTGTGATCGTGCCCACCAATGGCGTGCCATGAGCAATCGGCGCAGGCCGGCCAGGGCCGGGCCGCCCGGTATGGCGCCGGGGTCGTGCCGCAGGAGACAAGGCCCGGATATGTCCTTGAGAGGAAAAGGCGTTCTTGCCATCTGGAACGGAATTGCCGCCGAGGCGGAGGACGCGTTCCTCGCCTGGCATGTCGGGGAGCATATTCCCGAGCGCGTCTCCGTTCCCGGCTTCCTGCGCGGCAGGCGTTACGTCGCCCTGGACGGGGACCCGAAATATTTCAACTTCTACGAGACGCAGGACACCGCCACGCTCGCCTCGCCGGCCTATATGGCCCGGCTGAACGCGCCTTCGCCCTGGACGCGCCAGGTCGTGCCGCATTTCACCGACACGTCCCGGACGGTCTGTCGGGTCGTCGAGAGCCTGGGGCAGGGCGATGGCGGCTGGATCGGCACCATCCGCATGGACGTGCCGGGCGGGAATCCGGCATTCGCCGCTGCGATGGTGGAGCAGGCGGGGAAGCCTGCGCTGGCCCAGCCGGGCATTATTGGCGTGCATCTGCTCGAAGGCGAGCCGAAGGCCAGCACCGGCGCGACTGCCGAGAAGGCGATGCGAAGCCAGCCCGACGAGGTGGTCGGCTGGATCCTGCTGGTTGAAGGCGCGACGCCGCAGGCTGTGCAGCATGTGCTCGCGACAGCGCTCGGCAAGGAGCGCCTGATGGCGCTTGGCGTGACGGGCGCCATACGCAGCGGATTATACGGCCTGCAATACGGACTTGGGCTCGAAGACGTGGCATAGAACATTCTCGCCTCACCCTCCCGATGTGGCATCTTTCTTCGCGATATCCGCCGGACATCTTGTTCCCAATGCGCGCAATCTCCGCATGACAGCCCGCTCCAGACGGCTCCGCGACGACGCCCGCGCTCCGGTCGGGCTGCGCGATGTCGCGCAGGCGGCGGGCGTATCGACCGCTTCGGTTTCGCGGGCGATCAATCGTCCCGAATCCGTCTCCGCCGAATTGCGGGAGCGGATCGCGGTTGCGATCGAGCGGCTGGGCTGGGTTCCCGACGGAGCCGCGAAAGCACTGGCGACACGCCGATCGATGGCGATCGGGGCCGTGTTTCCGTCGCTGTCGACGGGCGATTTCGCGCGAGCGACCAACGCGATCCAGCAGGAACTCCAGCGCTTCGGGTACACGCTGCTTCTGGCCTGTTCCCAGTATGACCCCGACCAGGAACTGCTTCAGGTCCGCAAGTTCGTCGAGCGCGGAGTCGACGGGCTGATTATGGTCGGCCAGGCGCACCACCCGTCGCTCCGGCCGTTCCTGAAGCAGCAGGGCCTGCCCTATGTCTTCAGCTTCGTCTATGGCGACCAGAGCGAGGATGTCTGCATCGGGCCGGACAACCGGAAGGCGATGATCCGCCTCACCAATTATCTGGCCGATCTCGGGCACCGGCATTTTGCGGTCATCGCCCAGTCGACCGAGAACAATGACCGTGCTCAGGCGCGGCTTGAAGGCACGATCACCGCGCTGGCCGCGCGCGGCCTGACCGTTGCGCCGCAACATCTCGTGACGGGGCGCTGGACCATCGACGAGGGTCGGGCGCTGTTCCGGCAATTGCTGGGGACGCAGCCGCGCCCGACTGCCGTCATCTGCGGGAATGCGCATCTCGCCGTTGGCGCCATGATCGAGAGCCAGGCGAGCGGCATCGCCGTTCCGGGCGAGATGTCGATTGTCAGCTATGACGATATCGAGGTGATGTCGCACCTTCCGGTGCCGGTCACGGCGCTACGCGTGCTGAGCGAGGATGTCGGGCGCAATGCGGCCCGCTATGTCGTGGGCCGGATCGAGGGCCGTCCGCTGCCCATCACCTATGAAAGCGCGCCCGAGCTCGTCATCCGCGAATCGTCTGGCCCGCCGCCGCGCTGAGGAGCCAGCGCTGGTGAGGCTGAAAGCGCTTGCAGGCGCGGCGCGCGCGGGCTGCGAGGGTCAGCGACCCTCGAATGCGGGCGGATGCCTTGCCCTGAAGGCTGCGACCCCGGCATGGAGATCGTCGGAGTCGAAGATCTGCTGCTGCAGCACCGTCGAGAGGGACAAGCCGGCATCGAGCGCCATGTCGAAGGCTGCATCGGCCAGCACCTTGCCGTGACGGTTCGACAGGGGGCCGCGCTCGCAGATGGTGGATGCGAGGTCTCTCGCAAGATCAAGCGCGCGTCCTTCGGTGGCGACGCGGTTGACGATGCCCCACTGGCAAGCCTGTTCGGCTGACAGGGTCATGCCGGTAAACAGCATTTCCTTGGTGCGGCCGGGGCCAATCAGGCGGGTCAGCCGAATGGCCCCGCTGCCGGCCAGCCCCCCCAGCCGAGACTCGGTCAAGCCGACCGTCACCCCTGCCTTTGCCACACGCAGGTCGCAGGCCAGCGCCAGTTCAAGGCCGCCCCCGAGCGCGGGGCCGTCGATGGCGGCGATCGTGGGCATCGGCAGTCGCGCAAGCGCGCGCAGGACCATGTCCTCGAACAGGATCTTGTGCTCGCTGGCATCGTCACGCAGCGACGCGAACTCGCCGATGTCGCTTCCCGCGCAGAAGGCGCGGCCAGATCCGCCATGCAGAATCACGCACCGGATTCCCGTCTGGCCAGATATCGAGCGGATCGCGTCGTTCAGGTTGCGCAGGAGGGGCCTGGTGACGAGATTGAGCGGGCCGGCATCAAGGCCGATCTCCATCACCGGGCCGTCCTGCCGCAGCTCCAGCAGCTTCCCGCCCGTGCCTTGCTCCGCTGCAGGGGGGCTGGTCATGTCAGGTCCCCGCCGGAAGCGGGGCAATGCCGTGCAGGATGCCCAGCCGCTCGAACTGACGGTGGATGCGATCGACATAGGCGCCGAATTCAGGCGCGTCACCCAGCACGAGCGGGCGCGGGCGAGGCAGATCGACCTTGATCTCCTCGATGACCTCGCCGGGGCTCGGGCTCATGACGAGAATGCGGTCCGACAGGCCAACGGCTTCCTCGACGCTGTGGGTGATGAAGACGACCGTCGGACGGCGCCGCAGCCACAATGCCTCGAGGTCGGCGCGAACCTGCAGGCGGGTGAGCGCGTCGAGTGCGCCGAACGGCTCGTCCATCAGGAGGAGCGGAGGATTGTGCACGAGCGTGCGGATGAGCGAGACACGCTGGCGCATGCCACCCGACAATTGGTGAGGATAGCGCTGCATGGCCTTTTCGAGCCGCAGCTGGGCAAACAGCTCCCGCGCGCGTGCCTCAAGCTCCGGGCGTGGCAGTCCCCGGATGTCCGCATGCAGCATGACGTTCTCGAAGGCCGTCCGGAAGTCGAGCAGCAGGTGATCCTGGAAGGCGATCCCGACATCGGTGACCGGCTTGCTGACGATCTCGCCGGCGACAAGGATATCGCCCGTGGTGCGCTTCATGAGCCCGGCGAGCATGAGCATCAGCGTGCTCTTGCCGCAGCCCGATGCGCCGACGACGGAGATGAATTCGCCCGGCTCGATCGAGACGCTGACCGGTTTCAGCGCCAGGAACGGATTGTCGGTGTCCTCTCCGAACGTCTTCGAGACATTGCGGATGAGGATCGGAACTCCGGATGTCGCCAGCGGCGCTGTATCGGCGGCCATGGGGTCCTCTCAGCGCGGGATCGGTGAGGCGGCAGACGCGGCGATTGCCGCCAGCGGCACCTTGGAGACGAGAAGAGCCTTCCTGCCCTGCTGCACGACCTTGGCGTCCTGGTTGACGAGGTCGACATCGAAGGTGGCGATGGCCTGGGTCGGCCGCGAGCGGCTGTCGCGCAGTTCCGCGAGGCGGTAATCGACGAAGATGGTGTCGCCGACGAAGATCGGGCCGACGAAGCGCCAATCGCTGATGCCCAGAAAGGCGATCGCCGTCTCGCGCAGCTCGCCGGTGCGGGCCCACATCAGGCCGTGCGCGTAAGCGAGGCCGAGCATCCCATGGGCGACGCGGCGCCCGAACTGGCTGCTCTTTGCATAGACATCGCTCGTATGCAGTTCCGAGAAGTCGCCCGTCAGCCCGGCAAAGCCGACGAGGTCGGCGTCGGTGATGGTCCGGCCCGGGCTGCGAAAACGCATGCCCACGAAGAGGTCGTCAAAGCGATATCCGGTCGGGGAAGCAGTCATCGGGCAGGCCTTCGCGAGATGCGGTGGGGATGCGGCGGGAGAACACGCTCCCGCCGCATCCGGTCCTCAGCGCTTGCAGGCACGCAATTGCGCAACCGGCGGCAGGAAGTCGTGCGTGTAGTAGCTCTTCGGATCCTGGCCTTCGGGCAGCAGCTTCACTTCGGACAGGAGCTGCTGGGTGCGCGTCCAATGCGCATCTTCGGCCTTGCCGAGATATTGCGCGCCGCCGCTGCAGAAGAGCGGGGTGATCGCGGCAAGCTCGGCGGTCGCGAGCTTCTCGTTCACTTCGGGGAACGCCTTCTTGATGTGCTGGACCGTGCGCTCGGGGTTGTCGAGCGCGAAGCTCCAGCCGCGCAGGCTCGCGGCGACGAAGCGGCGCAGCACGTCGGGATTGTCACGGATGAAGCTTTCCGAGGCGAAGATCGAGGTGCTGACGGTCGGCACGCCGAAATCGGCGAAGCGGAAATTGTCGGTCTCGGCACCCTGTGCCTCGAGCTGGATCTGATAGGCGTCCATCGAGCCCAGAATGGCGTCAACCTGGCCCTGGAGCAGCGCGGGCACCATCGAGCTGGGGGGCATGTTGACCAGCGTCATGTCGGCTTCGCGCAGGTTGTTCGCCTTCAGGAACAGCGGCAACATGGCGGTCTGCGACGAGCCGGCAGGCAGGCCGACCTTCTTGCCGGCGAGATCGCGGACCGACTTGATCCCGGTCTTCTTCAGCGCGGACACCTGGTTGGGGTTCGACTGGTAGACAGTCGCGACGACCCGCATCGGCGCGCCCTTGGCGATGAGCTGGCTCACCGTCACCGCATCGGCATAGGCGACCTGCGCCCTGCCATTGGCCACAAGCTGCGCCGTGTTGCCCGAGCCATTGCCCTGGACAACGGTCACGTCGAGGCCGGCTTCCCGATAATAGCCTTCGCCGAGGGCGGCCGCGAAGCCGGCATTGGGTCCGCCCGCCGTCCAGTTGAGCTGGAATGTCAGTGGCGTGAGGGTGCCCTGGGCTTGCGCCCCGGTGGCGAAGGCGAGGCCGGCGACCGCCAGGCCCATGGTCATCAGGCGTCGTGTCAGGTCAGTCATGTTTTCCTCCACTCTGGTTGTGTTCTGAGCGTGGCTGCACCGGACCGTGGCGTACGGCCCGATTGCAGGTGGATGCGTCAGCCCTTCTGCGCGCGCTGCCAGGGCGTCATCGCCCATTCGGCGAATTCGACGGCGTAGTTGATGACGATGCCGATGACGGTCAGCACCACGAGCACGGCGAAGGTCAGTTCGATGTCCATCGTGCTCGTGCCGCGCAGCAGCACGAAGCCAAGCCCCTGATTGGCGCCGACGAATTCCGCCACGATGGCGGCCGTGGCCGCGATGGTGGCAGAGGTCTTCAGGCCGGAGAAAATGACGGGAAGCGCGGCTGGAAAGCGCAGGTAGCGGAAGGTCTGCCAGATGCTCGCGCCCATGGACTGGGTCAGGTAGAGCAGCCGGCCGTCGAGGATCTGGAAACCGCTGATGCTGGCGATCAGCAGCGGGAAAAACGTCATCAGCGTCGTCAGCAGGATCTTCGACTCGATGCCGAAGCCGAGCCAGACGAGAAAGAGCGGGGCGACTGCAATCTTCGGCACGAGCTGCAGCAGCATGATCGGCGGATAGAGGATCTGCTTGGACAAGGGCGACAGGGCGATGACCAGCCCCAGCGGGATTGCCGTCACGACCGTCAGCGCAAAGCCAAGAACGATCTCTGTCAGCGTGATCTGCGCATGGAACCACAGCATCCCGGCATCGGCGAGGACGCGCGAGAAGACGGCGCCGGGGCCCGGCAAAAGGTAGGCCGGGACCGCGAAGGCGTGGATCGCCCACGACCACAGGGCGACGATCGCCACGAAGGTCAACGGAGGCAAAAGGTTCCAGCCGACCGCGCGCAGGCGGCGCCACAGGCGGCTGTTGCCCGTCCGGGGGGCCGGAAGACCGTCTGCCGAAGTCCCTGGATCGGAAAGCGCCGTCATGTCGGTTGATGCCATTTTCGCAATGGACCCCAATCGGCCCCGACCGGGGCCCCGCTGCAATCGGAAGCGCGGCCGCCTTGTCGGGTGAGCCTTGACACGTCTTGTTGTCAGCTCGTATGTAAACGGTTACAGACAACGCGCGTTGCGGTCAACTGCCTCCCCGAAAATTCTGGCGGCACCCGCAGGATCCGGCAGGTCGGAAATGAAAGTCATATCGGCGCAGGAAGCGGCGGCACTGATCCGGGACGGCAGCCATGTGCTTGTCAGCGGCTCCGGCGGCGGCCACGCCATACCCGAGAAGGTCCTGGAGGCCGTCGAGAGCCGGTATCTGGAGACCCGGGCGCCGGGCGGGCTGACCCTCATCCATATTGTCGGGCTGGGCGACCGCAAGACGAAGGGCGCCGCGCGCTTCTGCCACGAGGGCATGCTCAAGCGGTCGATCACGAGCGCGCTGATCGACTCGCCTGTCCTGATCGACCTCGCCTTTTCCGACAGGATCGAGTCCTACACCCTCCCGCAAGGCGTGTTGTCGCAGATCATGCGCGATATGGCTGCCGGACGCCCCGGCCTCATTACCCGTACCGGCCTGCATACCTTCATCGATCCGCGCCATGGCGGGGGGCGCCAGAGCCCGAGCGCCCGCGAGGATCTCGTCGAACTCCTGCAGATCGACGGGAAGGATTATCTCCGCTTCAAGCCGTTTCCGATCGATGTCGCGATCCTGCGGGGCACGACGGCCGACGAGGACGGCAATATCAGCATGGAGCAGGAGGCCATCTTCGGGGAGATGGTCTCAAGCGCCCAGGCAACCCGGCGCAATGGCGGGATCGTCATCGTCCAGGTGAAGCGGATGGCCAAGCGCGGGACGCTGCCCCCCAAGACGGTGAAGATCCCCGGCATTCTCGTGGACTATGTCGTCGTCGATCCAGAGCAGCGCCAGACATATGCAACCGATTACAGCCCCGCTTATGCCGGCGAATTGCGGGTTCCGCTCGATGCGCTGAAGCGGCTGCCCTTCGACGTGCGCAAGATCGTCGCGCGCCGGGCGGCCATGGAGATCGTGCCTGGTGCGATCTGCAATCTCGGCGCGGGCATCTCAACCGGTATCTCGGCCGTGGCAACCGAGGAGGCGATCCTCGACGACATCGTGCTGACGAACGAGCAGGGCTTCATCGGGGGGGCTCCCCTGACCGGCGTCGATTCCGGGGCATCGCAGAATTACGACGCGATCGTCGACCAGCCCTATCAGTTCGACTTCTATGATGGCGGCGGGCTGGATCTCGCCTTCCTGTCATTTGCCGAGGTCGACCCTGCCGGCAATGTCAATATCAGCCGCTTCGGATCAAAGATCGTGGGCGTAGGCGGCTTCATCAATATCAGCCAGAATGCGCGCCGTGTGGTCTTCAGCGGCACCTTCACGTCAGGCGGGCTCGAGATCGCCAGCGGAGACGGAACCCTCTCGATCACGCGCGAGGGCCGCCATCGCAAGTTCGTGCCGGGGATCGAACAGGTCTGCTACAATGCCGGCTTCGCGGCGCAGGAAGGCCGTACGGCGATTTTCGTGACTGAGCGGGCCGTGTTCAAGGCGGGCGCGGAGACGCTCGAACTGATCGAGGTCGCGCCCGGTATCGACGTCGAGAAGGACATTCTCGCGAATATGGACTTCCGTCCGCGCATCGCCAACGACCTGCGTCTCATGGACGAACGGCTCTTCCGTCCCGGCCTGGTGAACCTATCGCGCGACATCCGGGCAAAGGCCGGCGTTTCCGCCCATTGAGGCGGCTATCCGAGGCAGCCCCTGCGGCACAGGACGCATCATGACCGACGACATCGACTACGTCTCCGGGCGCACGCGGCTCTTCGGCATTGTCGGGCATCCGATCGAGCAGGTCCGGTCCCCGGAAATGTTCACGGCCGAATTCATCCGGCGCGGTCACCACGCGTTGATGGTGCCGCTCCTCGTGCGGCCGGACGACTTCGACAGCGTGCTGCCGGCCCTGATGCGCATCGGCAATCTAGACGGCATTGC
>JBIPLL010000394.1:0-3431 GCA_044368425.1 Beijerinckiaceae bacterium | reverse complement strand
CATCCAGGAACGCGCAGCCTTCGCGCAGGATCTGGATATCTGATGCACATACCCCTTGGTGACTCATCGGCCACATCTGGCCGATGAAAGTGCCATGGCCAGCGAGGGTTCGGCATCTCAAGCCCTTTCAGATCATTTGCGGCCTGAGATGAAAAACCCGGCTGCGCGCCGGGTTCGTCATAGCCGCCCTTCAGGCTGCATTGCCCATTCAGGCAGTAGCGCCTCAGCTCACTCGATATCCTCGACCGCCTCGCTGCCGCCATAGACGCGCTGCGCCAATGACGCTTCCATGAAGGGGTCGAGCGCGCCGTCGAGCACGTCCTGCGGGCTTGTGGAGGTGACTCCGGTGCGCAGGTCCTTCACGAGCTGATAGGGCTGCAGCACATAGGAGCGGATCTGGTGACCCCAGCCGATGTCGCTCTTGGACGCGGCCTCGGCCATGGCCTTTTCCTCGCGCTTCTTCAGCTCGGCCTCATAGAGGCGGGCGCGCAGCATGTTCCACGCCGTGGCGCGATTCTTGTGCTGGGAGCGCTCCTGCTGGCAGGCGACGACGATGCCGCTCGGGATATGCGTGATGCGCACCGCCGAGTCGGTGGTGTTGACGTGCTGGCCGCCGGCGCCTGACGAGCGGTAGGTATCGATCCGGCAGTCGCTTTCCTTCACGTCGATCTGGATGCGATCGTCGATGACGGGATAGACCCAGGCAGATGCGAAGCTTGTATGGCGGCGGGCATTCGAATCATAGGGCGAGATACGCACGAGGCGATGCACGCCCGATTCGGTCTTGAGCCAGCCATAGGCATTGTGGCCCTTGACGAGCAGGGTCGCGGACTTGATGCCAGCCTCTTCGCCGTCCGAGATTTCAAGCAAGTCCACCTTGAACTTCCGGCGCTCGCCCCAGCGGCTGAACATGCGCAGGAGCATGTTGGCCCAGTCCTGGCTCTCGGTGCCGCCGGCGCCCGAATGAACCTCGACATAGCAATCGTTGCCGTCAGCCTCGCCGGACAGGAGCGTCTCGACCTGGCGGCGGGCGGCCTCCGCCTTTAACGAGCGAACCGCGCCCTCGCCCTCGCGAATCGTGTCCTGATCGCCCTCGGCCTCGCCAAGCTCGATCAGTGTCAGCGAGTCGTCGAGCTCCTGCTCGAGCTTGCGGATGGCATTGACCTGCTCCTCCAGCGCCATGCGCTCGCGCATCAGCTTCTGGGCTGCTTCGTTGTCATCCCAGAAGTTCGGCGCTTCGGACTGGGCATTCAGTTCGGCGAGACGCCGCAGAGCCTGATCCCAGTCAAAGATGCCTCCTCAGCAGCCCTATGGACTGCTTGATGGCATCGACCATCGTCTCGATTTCAGCACGCATCGTCGCTTCGTCTCGCTGCCGCGCCCGGCGGACGCGGTTTCATGTCTGGGTGCCGGGAGCCTCGCGCTGCACTGGTCGGGCAGACCAAGGCATCAGCGCATGCGCGGCGGAAGGATGATCTAGACGCGCAGGCCGGCGCTGTAAACCGATGGCGCGAGGCGCTCAGTAGAGCCCGCCTGTCCCCGATGTCACGGCACGTTCCGCCTCCGGCGTCACGGGTCGCGGCTGGCCGTCGCCGAAGCCGGATGTCGCGTAGGAATCGGGCGGCGCCGTGCCGGGCTTGAAGGGCTCGAGGATCGTGTCCCCGCCCTCGGCACCCGAAACACGCAGGCCGCTGCGGGCGCTTACGCGGATCAGCTTGATGCCCGCCGGCACGCGGAACGGCGTATCGGCCCGATCCTTCAAGGCCATGCGCATGAAGTCGCGGAACACCGGCGCCGCATATTGACCTGCCGTCGCGCTGTCGCCCAGCGAGCGCGGCTTGTCGTAGCCGAGATAGACGCCAACCGCGAGGTCGGGCGAGAAGCCGACGAACCAGACGTCCTTGGCATCGTTGGTGGTGCCGGTCTTGCCCGCGAGATAGCGCCGGCCCGTTTCCTTGACGACCTGCGCCGTCCCCCGCTGCACGACGCCTTCCAGCATCGAGGTCATCTGGTAGGCGGTCAGCGGGTCGAGCACCTGGTCGCGCTTGTCGACAAGGCGTGGCTCGTTCTGGCCGGTCCATTTCTCGACCGAACAGCCTTCGCAGACGCGCTCGTCGTGCCGATAGATGGTCTGGCCCCAGCGGTCCTGAATGCGGTCGATCAGGGTGGGCTTGATGCGCTTGCCGCCATTGGCGAACATGGCGTAGCCCGCCGTCATGCGCATGACCGTCGTCTCGCCCGCGCCAAGCGACATCGAGAGGACCGGCAGCATCTCGTCATAAATGCCGAAGCGGCGGGAATATTCCGCGATCAGCGGCATCCCGACGTCCTTGGCGAGGCGCACCGTCATCAGGTTCTTCGAATATTCGATCCCGTAGCGCAGCGTACGCGGCCCGGCCGACTTGCCGTCGTAGTTCTCCGGCTTCCACATGCCCAGACCGCCGCCCTGATCGACCTCGATCGGGCCATCGATGACGACGCTCGACGGCGTGTAGCCATTGTCGAGGGCGGTCGCATAGACGAAGGGCTTGAAGGAGGAGCCGGGCTGGCGCAGCGCCTGGCTGGCGCGGTTGAACTCGCTCTGGTCGAAGGAGAAGCCGCCCACCATCGCGAGCACGCGACCGGTGAAGGGGTCCATGACGACAATCGCGCCGCTGATATCGGGAAGCTGGCGCAGGCGGTACTGGCCCTGCTTGCCGTCGACCGGCTCGACATAGACGATGTCGCCCTGCGCGAGGATCTGGCTCATGCGCGGGCGGCGCGTCCAGCGGATACCTTCGGGCAGGATGGTGCCGGTCACGCGTTCGCGCGCCACGCCGCCGCCGGACTCGCGGCGCGGCTGGAGTCCGATGCGCGCGCCGCCCTCGTCCATGTCAAGCACAACGGCGAGGCGCCAGGGCTGAACGTCGGCGAGTTGCGGCAGCTCGGCCAGCGCCTGCCCCCATTCGCGGCCGGCGAGCGAAATCTTCTGGACAGGGCCGCGCCAGCCGCGCGCCTCGTCATAGCGAACGAGCCCGTCGACCAGCGCCTTGCGGGCCATGGCCTGCAGGTTCGGGTCCAGCGTCGTGCGGACGGACAGCCCGCCTTCATAAAGCTTCTTTTCGCCATAGCGGTCGGCGAGCTCGCGGCGCACCTCCTCGGCGAAGAAGCCAGAGGCAATGGAATGGGGCGAAACGGACCGCGGATTGACGACGAGCGGCTGAGCCTTGGCCTTCGCGCCCACATCGCGCGTCACATAACCGTTCTCGATCATGCGGTCGATGACCCAGTTGCGCCGCTCGATGGCAGCTTCCCGCTGGCGGAACGGATGATAATTGTTCGGCGCCTTGGGCAGGGCCGCGAGATAGGCCGCCTCATGCAACTCTAGCTCGTGCACGGACTTGCCAAAATAGTTCAGCGATGCGGCCGCGATGCCGTAATTGCTCAGGCCG
>JBIPLL010000345.1:0-3831 GCA_044368425.1 Beijerinckiaceae bacterium | reverse complement strand
AAGATCTCGTTGAGATAGAGTTCGAGGATCTTGTCCTTCGAATAGGCCGCCTCGATGCGGAACGCGAGCAGCGCCTCGCGAATCTTGCGCTCATAGGTGCGCTCGTTGCCGAGGAGGAAGTTCTTGGCGACCTGCTGGGTGATCGTCGAGGCGCCCTGCTCGCGCCGGTTGCCGCCGCCACGCAGATTGGCCACTAGAGCGCGCGCGATGCCGGTCGGATCAACGCCGGCATGGCGATAGAAATTCTTGTCCTCGGCCGACAGGAAGGCCGCGACGACGTTCTTTGGCACGGCCTGGATCGGCAGGAACAGGCGACGCTCGCGCGCATATTCGGCCAGCAGGCTGCCGTCGCCCGCGTGGACGCGGGTCATCACCGGCGGCTCATAATTCTGCAGCTGGGAATAATCCGGCAGGTCCTGCGAATATTTCCACACGACGAATCCGACGCCCGCGGCGCCGATCAGGAAGATGATCGCGCCCAGCGTGAACAGGAACCCGAAGAATCGCAGAATCAACCGCATGTGCCGGCCTGCCGCCTTCCTTCATTCGCGTGGCCGGAACGACCATCCGCAGCGTCTATCATGCCACAAAGGCGCTCCGCTAGCCATGAAGGACGGAAGCAAGCCTGTATACGGGGTGTGTCTGCCCACTCTATGGAGAAACTGAGGCGGGGCGGCCCCGACCGGCAAGATAGCGCTCGACGGCGCGGGCGATGGCGCCCGTCGCCTTGTCGCGCCATTCCTCGGTGCGCAGGAGCGCGAGATCCTCTGCGCTCGACAGATATCCAAGTTCAATCAGGATCGAGGGCACGTCGGGGGCCGTGAGGACGCGAAAGCCAGCCGCCCGGCGCGGATTCTTGTGGAGCCGCAGCACACCGTTCATGTCCGAGACCACAAGATGAGCTGCCTTTTGCGAAAACAGCCGCGTCTCCCGCAAGGCTAGGTCGTTCAGGATGTCGGCGATCTCGCTTTCGGTTTCCTGCGTGTCGATGCCGGCATTGGTGTCGGACAGGTTTTCTTTTTCCGCCAGCCGGGCGGCCTCGACGTCGGAGGCTCGCTCGGAACTCGTATAGACGGTCGCGCCACGCACTTCCGGGGAGCCGGAGAGCGTGTCGGCATGGATGGACACGAACAGGTCGGCCTGGACACGACGGGCAATGGCGACACGTTCCGAGAGTGTGAGGAAGGTGTCGTCCTCGCGTGTCAGCACGACGCGGGCGCGGCCCGAACGTTCGATGCGATCGCGCAGGCGCTGGGCAAATGCCAGGACCAGCACCTTCTCCTGGATGCCCCCCGCACCGCTGGCGCCGGGATCGATTCCGCCATGACCAGGATCGAGCACGACCACGGGGCGATGATCGGCCGGATCGGGCCGGATGTCGGGGCGCGGTGGCGGCGGGGCGACGAGGCGCGCCTCGCTCTCGCGGGCCGAACGGGCGAAAACATCGCGCTCGACGCGCTGGAGATCGATCGAGACGAGGGTCGCCTCGCCGCCTGCGCGCGTCTGGCGCTCGATGCGCACGATCTGCGCCGGGGCGCGCAGGTCGATCACGAGCCGCGAGCGCAGCGGCGTCACGAAGCCGAAGCGGTAGGCGGCGACGAGCCCTTGCGGTCGACGTTCGCCCTGCCCCGGCGCGTGGAACGAGGTCGCCGGGAACTCGAGAACGAGGCGATCCGGGCCGTCGAGCGTCATGACCTGCGGCTCGACGAGCCGGTTGAACAGAAGGTCGAGACGGGCTGTCCTGTCATCGCCCTTGAGCGAGACCTCGGCCACGATGGCATTCGGTTCCGCTGGCGCTGCGGTAGCCAGAGGCGGAGCCGAAGCGGCAGGCGGTGGCGAGGGGCCCGTCGTCGCCAGCGCACCCGATGCCGTCGCGCCCATGATCAACACCGCCGGAATCAGCGCACTCCGCATGGCCAGCATCGTCCGCCGCGCCCATGCGGAGCAGAGAATCAGGAAAGAACCGGCCACGTGGCGGCCCGAACTGAATGACCCGGCTGCACCCATGCCCCTGAATGAAGTCTAACGCGGCGCGTCGTCAACCCGGCACGAATTGCAGGGCGCGAAGGCCGGGAATCGGGCCGCCTATTGTGCCGCTTGCCAAAACACGGACAGGCCCTGTAATCATGGCACCGGAAGCGGGCTTGAGGCCCGGCGCCTGGGCTCCTGCAGCTCGTCTTCGCGCCGACGCCTCGTCCTCCCCCTGCAGCACCGTGCAATGACGCGGGGTCTTGCAGCGTAACGATGGCGCCGCTTGCCGGCGCGGAAAGGACACACCGGCATGGCACGGTGCGGAGCGACACTGGCAGGACACGGATGCGCCGCAAGCGCTGCCGCTTCCTCCGTCGCTTCATGGCCTTCGGTCTCTCCGGCAGATATCGTCTCCAGAGCGTCGATCCAGCTGTTTCAGCCGGTCCGTTTCATCGGGTCCCGCTTCTATCCGGTCGTCGATGCCTCCTCGCTGGGGCATTGGACCACCTCCCCTTTCGATCCGGCCGACGGCCGCCCCCCCATCCTTCCCGGGCGCCTGCGCCCCGGGTCTGATCCCAGACGCGCGATATTCGGGCGCGTCTTTTCATCCCGCGACATCCGGCCGCCGGCCGTTCCCGCCCCAGGCGGAGGAACGGCCCGTGCGGCGTGTGCCCTTCGATCGTTCGTCGGTCCGGCTCGCAGAGCCCCCGTACCCCCACGCTTCGAAACCTTCACACTGCCGATGGCCGTCCGGGTCGCCAAACCAAGAGACGACGATGGCCAACAAGATGTTGATCGACGCCACGCATCCGGAAGAGACCCGGGTCGTGGTGACGCGCGGACAGCGCGTTGAGGAATTCGATTTCGAATCCGCTTCCCGCCGGCAATTGCGCGGGAATATCTACCTGGCGAAGGTGACGCGGGTCGAACCCTCGCTCCAGGCGGCGTTTGTGGAATATGGCGGCAATCGCCATGGTTTCCTGGCGTTCAGCGAAATCCACCCCGACTATTACCAGATCCCGGTTGCCGACCGCCTCGCGCTGCTTGAGGACGAAGCACGCGCCGAGCGCGAATTCGACGAGGACGGGGAACGTCCGCGCAGCAAGCGCAAGAGCCAGGCCCGCAAGAGCCGCTCTGAGTCGAGCGTCAGCGCCGAGGCGGGCGAGGAGAACGGGCAGGATCACGATCACGGCGACGAGAACGGCGATGGCGACGACGCTGTCGACGAGCAGGATATCGTCGAGCAGGTCGGATCGGGCGATGCGCTCGAGGAACTGGCGGAGCGGCGTCGTGCCAGCCGCCGGCAGTACAAGATCCAGGAAGTGATCAAGCGCCGGCAGATCCTGCTGGTTCAGGTCGTCAAGGAGGAGCGTGGCAACAAGGGTGCGGCGCTTACCACCTATCTCTCGCTTGCGGGCCGCTATTCCGTGCTGATGCCGAACACGGCGCGCGGTGGCGGCATCTCGCGCAAGATCACGAACGCGGTGGACCGCAAGCGGCTGAAGGAGGTCGCCCACGAGCTGGAGGTGCCCGACGGGATGGGCGTCATCCTGCGCACCGCCGGCGCCTCGCGCACAAAGCCCGAGATCAAGCGCGACTTCGAGTATCTGATGCGGCTGTGGGAGAGCGTGCGCGAACTGACGCTGCACTCCTCCGCGCCCAAGCTCGTCTATGAGGAAGGCTCGCTGATCAAGCGTGCGATCCGCGACCTCTACAATCGCGACATTGACGAGATCCAGGTCGCGGGCGAGGACGCCTATCGCGAGGCCAAGGACTTCATGCGAATGCTGATGCCCAGCCACGCCAAGGTGGTGAAGGCCTATCGCGAAACGCAGCCCCTCTTTGCGCGTTTCGGCATCG
>JBIPLL010000113.1:0-7288 GCA_044368425.1 Beijerinckiaceae bacterium | reverse complement strand
AGCAGTGCGATGTGGCGCTCGCGGTCGCCGTCGCGGGCAAAGACATCCGCCTGCGCCACGACGAGCGTGCGCCCCGCTTTCACCACGCGGCCATGGGCGCGAAAGCTCTCGCCGGCCGCAGGTGCCATGAGATTGATCTTGAACTCGACCGTTAGCACGCCCGCGCCCTCGGGCATGGTCGTGAAGGCAGCGAAGCCTGCCGCCGAGTCGGCGATGGTGGCCACCGCGCCGGCATGCAGGAAGCCGTGCTGCTGGAGGATGTGGTCGCCGCGCGCAAGCCCGATCTCCACCTCGCCCGGCCGCACGGCCAGCAGCGTCGCGCCCAGCGTCTGCATGATCGTCTGCCGCGCGAAGGACGCGGCCACGCGCGCGTGTAACGGATCGTCGTCAGTCAAGGCACGCCCTCCCCCGCCGCAATCGGGCATGGAGGCGCGCGCGCCGTCAAGCGGCGCTGCTCTTGGGCTCGTCGCGGCGGGGCGCGCGGTCCAGGCAGGCGAGCGCGGCGCGGAACGTGTCGAGCCCGGCATCGCGCGACTGACAGGGGCCAGCCAGATGCTGGCGGAAAATGCGCGCGCCCGGTCGTCCGGGGAAGAAGCCCGCGAGATGGCGCGTGACGTGATGGAGCCGCCCGCCCTCTTCGAGATGGCGCGCGATGACCGGCTCCAGCGCGACCATGACCTCGCGCGGATCGGTGAAGGGCGCAGGCTGCCCGAACAGGAGCGGATCGACGCCCATCAGCAGTTCGGGGTTCTGATAGGCGGCGCGGCCGAGCATCGCGCCATCGACATGCGCCAGATGCGCCCTCGCCTCGTCGAGCGTGCGGATGCCGCCATTGATAGCGACCGGCAGGCCGGGCAGGCGCTGCTTCAGCCGGTAGACGCGCGCGTAATCGAGCGGTGGAATGTCCCGGTTTTCCTTCGGGCTCAGGCCCTTGAGCCAGGCCTTGCGGGCGTGGACGATCAGCGCGTCGCAGCCCGCCGCCACGACCGCATCGGCCAGTTCGTCGAGCGCCTGTTCGGGGTCCTGATCGTCGACGCCGATGCGGCACTTGACCGTGACCGGCACCGCCACCGCCGCCTTCATCGCCGCCAAGCCATCGCCGACAAGCTGCGGCTCGCGCATGAGACAGGCACCGAACGAGCCGCTCTTCACCCGGTCGGACGGGCAGCCGACATTGAGATTGATCTCGGCATAGCCCTCATCGGCGCAGATGCGCGCAGCCTGCGCGAGTGCCGCCGGATCGCAGCCGCCAAGCTGCACGGCTACGGGCTGTTCTTCCGCCCGAAAGCCGATGAGCCGCTTGCGGTCGCCATGAATGACCGCGCCGGTCGTCACCATCTCCGTATAAAGCAGCGCATGACGCGACATCAGCCGATGCACCTGCCGGCACAGGCTGTCGGTCCAGTCCATCATGGGCGCGACGGAGAAGGTCCAGGGGGATGGCATGGGCTGTCGAATGCTCGATCCATTGATGTTGTTGATATGGCGCCTGACTGGCCGCTCCAAATGCCTGAACAGGCACCAATTTGGGCAGAGCAGGCCTATAACAGCCAGCGGCGCTACGAATCCACTGTCATTTCTTAACAAATGTTTTGCAGACGCCCCGTTCCATGCTCGTATGATGTCTCTCGTCGACTGGCTGACGTGGTGCGGGGGAGCGGGTCATGCTTTCGACTGTCAGGGCAGTATTGACGGCACTCGTATGCACAGCAGGTCTCGCGGGGTGCGGCGACGCAGGCAGCGAAGCGCAGCAGGCTTACAATGCCTGTCGGGATAGCTGGAACAACGAACGCCATCGCTTCTCAAGCAGTTTCACGTTCGTTTCAGGCGTCTCGAACGGCGTCACCCGGTGCTTCTGGGCCTGGGACGGGTCGAGCGTGGATGCCGGCAACCGGGCATCCGAGAATTGCCGTTCAGCCGGGTTTCGATGCTTCACATTCGGGAACGAGCGAGGATTGTCCCAATGGTCGCGAAACATTTCGGACAACGGTGGCAGCGACGGCTCGGAAGAAGCAAACAACGACGCAGCAGCTGAATTCCTGAACGCGGCCGTCGGGATCGGAGCGGGCATCGCAGCCGGCAGAGGCGGAGGTGGGCAGATCTATTCGCCACCTTCCGCCGGCACGGGTCTCACGGGCTATTGCAACGCCCCCAACATCGATGCGCAGATCGCGAGCCTGCAGGCGCGGGCCTCGAGCCTTGGGATTTGTCGACTGGCGCGGGAAAGCGCCTCGCTCTATCGCAACGCCGCCAACGCATACCGGCGCTGCAATCAGCCTCAGAACGCTTCCTACATGGAAAGTGTGGCCCGCCAGTCCGACGCCACGGCAGCAGCAAGCTGCAGCGGGAATTGAGCCGTCGGGCACGGGGTTTACCCCACCTCCCCCACAATCACCTTATCAATCCGCCGTCCATCGAGATCGACGACCTCGATGACGTAGCGGCCGATGGTGACGCGTTCGCCCACTTCCGGCAGGTGGCCGAGTGCGTGGAGGACGAGGCCGGCGACGGTTTCGTAATCGGCGTCGCGGTCGAGTGGCAGGCCGACGCGCTCGGAGAACTCGTCGATGGGCATCCAGCCGGAGACGAGGAAGGAGCCGTCGGGGCGAGTGATGATCGCGGGTTCCTCGTCGCCTTCCTCGGTGAAGGCGCCGGTAATGGCTTCCAACACGTCGCCGGCGCTGACGATGCCTTCGAAATGGCCGTATTCGTCGAAGACGAGGGCCATGTGCACGGTCGAGGCGCGGATGGCGCGCAGGACGTCGAGCGCGCGGGCATGGTCGGTGACGATGGGCGCGGGCTGGACGAGCGCGCGCAGGTCGAGCGCGGCGGGATCGAAGGGCGCGGGCGCCTCCATCATCGCGTGGGCGATGTCGTTGACGCGGATGACGCCGATGATCGTATCGGCCTCGCCGTCCTGCACCGGCAGGCGCGTGCGGCGGGTGCGGCGGATCAGGGCCTGAATCTCGTCGGGATCGTCGGAGAGGTCGAGCAGCTCGACCTCGCGGCGGGGCGTCATCAGGCCGCGCGCGGTGCGGTCCGACAGGCGCATGACGCCTGAGATCATGTCGCGCTCGTCGCTTTCCAGCACGCCGGCGCTTTCCGCCTCCGCGATGATGGTGCGCACCTCTTCCTCGGTCACGCGCTCGCCGCTCTCGCCACGCTGCCCCAGAAGGCCCAGCACGAAGCGGCCCGAGGCGTCCAGCACCCAGACGAGCGGGGCAGACACGCGCGACAGGATCGCCATGGCCGGCGCCACGCGGATCGCCACGCGCTCGGCATCGCGCAGCGCGATCTGCTTGGGCACGAGTTCGCCGACGATCAGCGACAGATAGGTGATGGCGACGACGACGGAGCCCACGCCCAGAGCCTCGGACCAGCCATCGGGCAAGCCCCATTCCTCAAGCTGGAGGGTCAACCGCGCGCCCAAAGTCGCGCCGGAAAAGGCGCCCGACAACACGCCGACCAGCGTGATGCCGATCTGCACCGTCGAGAGGAATCGCCCCGGATTATCGGCCAGTCGCAAGGCCATCCGCGCGCCACGCGAGCCCTGATCCGCCATCCCCTTGAGCCGGGCGGGGCGGGACGACACCACCGCGAGTTCCGACATGGCCAGAAGACCGTTGATGACGGTCAGCACGATCACGACGGCGATTTCGATGAACAAGCGGGCACCCTTGCCACGCGCCGCAACCAATGGCGGGCGTTTGATGTCCTATACGGGTTCCCGGCCCAAGGTTCCACCGATGTCGTGCGGCAATCTCAAGCGACCCTTGCCGGGTCGGGCCGGCGCGGGGAAAGCATGACTTTTCATATTCGCTGAATCGAATATAATGCCGCCATGAACAAGGCTGTCCCGATCCGTCCATCCTTGGACGCTTCCCTCCTCGTCGCCCTTCCGACAACCGAGGGTGCGCCGCGCGATCCGGCGACCATGCTCGGCCAGGCGCGGCAGGCGACCGAGCTTCTCAAGGCTCTCTCGCATGAAGGACGCCTCGTCCTGCTGTGCATGTTGTGCGAGCGGGAGCGATCCGTCGGCGAGCTCGAAAACCTCGTGGGCCAGCGGCAGGCCACGGTGTCGCAGCAACTGGCGCGACTGCGTCTCGACGGGCTCGTGACGACGCGGCGCGAGGGCAAGACCGTTTTCTACAGCATCGCCGACGACAATGTGCGCCGCTTGATCGGCACGCTCTACGAGATGTTCTGCGGTGAAGCGAAGGACGTTTCGCGGTCGGCGTGATGCCGGGCAGCGCAGCGTCATCCTCCCGCGCATTTTCCAACACCCCCCATCCCCATGGGTATGGGGCGACTTCAGGGCGCGCGGGCCGTCGCCGCTCCTGTGCTGCCGACAGGCGAGGCTGCGCGACACATGCCTGCAAGCTCGCAATCGACCACTTGTATTCATATTCATATGTGAATATATGTTTATCGACGCCGATGGGGCTCGGATGGAGGCAGGGATGAAACTCGATCAGGCAGTGATGGTTTTTGCAGGGCTCATGGTCCTGCTCTCGGTCGCACTCGCGCATTTCGTGTCGCCGTGGTTCGTGCTGTTCACGATCTTCATCGGCCTGAACATGATACAGGCCGGGTTCACCGGGTTCTGCCCGGCGGCGGCGATCTTCAAGAAGCTCGGATTGCGCGCAGGCTGCGCCTTCGAGTGAGACGCCGGCGCGTCGCAGAGGCGCCGGATTTCGGCCTGCCAAAGACGTTGCGAGGCTTTCCCAGATGCGTACGCCTGCCCTCCACCTGTTCGCGCCGGCCGTGCTTGCGGCTCTGATCGCCGGTTGCGCGCAAGCTGGCGACGTGACGCTGGCTCCGCGTGTCGTGCCCCAGATGAAAGCCGTGTTCGGGCGGGTCGAGGCGCGCGACGTGATCGCGGCGCGGGCCCGGATCGGCGGCACGCTGACCCGGGTCGAGGTCACGGAAGGGTCGCAGGTGCGTGCGGGGGAGTTGATCGGGCTTGTGACCGACGACAAGCTCGCTTTGCAGATCTCGGCGGCGGAATCGCGTATCCGCGCCCTCGAATCGCAGATGACCAATGCGCGCGACGAGCTGGAGCGGGCGCAATCCCTGCTGGCCCGCGGCTCGTCCACGCAGCAGCGCGTCGATCTCCTGCGGACGCAGACGGAGGTCATCGGCAACCAGATCGCGGCGGCGCAGGCGGAGCGCACCGTCGTGCTACAGCAGCGCAGCGAGGGCGAGGTGCTGGCTCCTGCGGCCGGTCGCGTCCTGCGCGTGCCGGTGACGACAGGCGCCGTGATCATGCCGGGCGAGGCCGTCGCGCAGATCGCGGGCGGCGGGCTGTTCCTGAGGCTGGCATTGCCCGAGCGGCATGCGCCCCTGCTGAAAGTGGGCACGGACGTCGCCATCGAGGGGCGCGGCGCGGTCGTGACCGGGCGCCTCGTCAAGCTCTATCCGCAGATCGAGAACGGGCGCGTGATCGCCGATGTCGAGGCGCCCGGTCTCACCGGCCCGTTCGTGGGCGAGCGGGTGCTCGTGCGCGTGCCCATCGGCTCGCGCGAGGTGCTTGGCGTGCCAAGGTCGGCCATCGTGAACCGGTCCGGGCTCGACATGGTACGGCTTGCCACCGACAAGGGGCCGCGCGAGGTCGTGGTCGTGCTGGGCGAGACGCTCGGCGCGACGGATGTCGAGGTGCTGACCGGCCTGAGGGCCGGTGACCGCGTGCTGGTGCCGTGATGGAAGCCGCACGTTCCGGGCCTGGCCTCGGGCTGGCCGGCGCGCTGACGCGCGCCTTCATCAAGTCCCCGCTGACGCCGCTGATGCTTGTCGCAGCGCTTGCGCTTGGTCTCGTGGCGCTCATCAGCCTGCCGCGCGAGGAAGAACCCCAGATCTCGGTGCCGATGGTCGATGTGCTGGTGCGCGCCGATGGCTTGCAGGCGCCGGACGCGGTGCGGCTCGTAACCGAGCCGCTCGAAACCATCGTGAAATCCATTGACGGCGTCGAGCATGTCTATTCGCAGACCCGTGACGACGGGGCGATGGTCACCGCGCGCTTTGTCGTGGGAACCCCCTCCGATTCCGCGATCCTGCGGGTGCACGAGAAGATCCGCGCCAATCTCGACCGGATTCCGGTCGGCATCCCCGAGCCGCTGATCGTCGGGCGAGGCATCGACGATGTCGCCATCGTCGTGCTGACGCTGAGCCCGAAACCGGAGGCTGCCGCGCGCTGGGACGCCAATGCCCTGTCGCAGGTGGCCCGCGACCTGCGCGTCGCGATTGCACGGATCGAGAATGTCGGCCTGACCTATCTCGTTGGCGACCAGCCCGAAGCGTTGCGCATCGCGCCGGATCCGGAACGACTGGCGCAACATGGCGTGACGCTGCAACAGCTTGCGGCCAAGCTCGAAGGGGCAAACCGCGCCAGTCCGGCGGGGCTGGTGCGCGATGGCGGCCGGCAGGTCGGGCTGACCGCCGGGCAGACCTTGTCGACGCCCGCCGAAATCGCCCAGCTCCTGATCACGACCCGCGACGGGCGGCCGGTCTATGTCGGCGATGTGGCGGATGTCGTGCTTGCGACCGACACGCGCGAGCATCGCACCAGTCATCTGGTGCGCGGCACCGATGGCCGGTTTTCGGAACTGCCTGCCGTTTCCATCGCCATCGCCAAGCGGCCCGGCGCCAATGCCGTGACGGTGGCGCAGGCCGTGCTCACGACGGTCGAGCAGGCGCGCGGGACGCTGGTCGGCGGCGATCTCGATGTGCATGTGACCCGCAATTATGGCGAGACGGCCAGCGAAAAGGCCAACGAGCTCCTGTTCCATCTCGGGCTCGCCACGCTCTCCATCGTGGTGCTGGTGGCCTTCGCCATCGGCTGGCGGGAGGCGATCGTGGTCGCGGTCGTGATCCCGGTCACGATCCTGCTCACGCTCTTTGCGGCCTGGGTGATGGGCTACACGCTGAACCGCGTCAGCCTGTTCGCGCTCATCTTCTCCATCGGCATCCTCGTCGACGACGCGATCGTCGTCATCGAGAACATCTCCCGTCACTGGGCGATGAACGACGGGCGCAGCCGTGCCCAGGCCGCCATCGACGCGGTTGCGGAGGTCGGCAACCCGACCATCGTCGCGACGCTGACCGTCGTCGCGGCGCTGCTGCCGATGCTGTTCGTGTCGGGGATGATGGGCCCCTACATGAGCCCGATCCCGGCCAATGCCTCAGCGGCGATGATCTTCTCCTTCTTCGTCGCGGTGATCCTGACGCCGTGGCTGATGCTCAGGATCGCCGGCGCGGCGGCGGCGCATGGCCATGGCGGGGAGGGAACGCT
>JBIPLL010000112.1:0-7289 GCA_044368425.1 Beijerinckiaceae bacterium | reverse complement strand
GAAAAGGAGGCCTGCGCCGCCCATGGGCTGACGCTCGCCGAATTCACTGTGCGCTCGCGCGGCGCCCCGGAGCGCGAAACGGTGCTGGAGGCTGCGAAGCTGTTCGAGGCGCTGGCCTATCCCGCGCTGGTCCACTGCAAGTCGGGGGCGGATCGTGCGGGATTCATGGCGGCGCTCTATGCGCTGATCGTCCAGAAGAAGAGCGCGGCGCAGGCACTCGACCAGCTGCACTGGCGCTACGGGCATTTCCGTTTCGCGCGCACGGGCATTCTGGATACCTTCATCGAGACCTATGCCCGCGAGGGCGAGGCTCGCGGCATTCCCTTCCTCGACTGGGTGCGGGACCATTACGATCCGGCCCGGCTCGAGGCGGACTTCAAGCCGGGCTTCTGGTCGAACATCCTCGTCGACCGGGTGCTGCACCGGGAATGACCGGTGCAGCCTGCATCGCGGGAATCAGAGGCCTGCGAGGCAGATATATTTCAGCTCGAGATATTCCTCGATGCCGTAGCGCGAGCCCTCGCGCCCCAGGCCTGACTGCTTGAAGCCGCCGAAGGGCGCCATCTCGCTGGCGACGAGGCCGGCGTTGACGCCGATGATGCCGCTCTCCAGCGCTTCCGAGACGCGCCAGACGCGGGCGAAGTCGCGCGTGTAGAAATAGGCCGCCAGACCGAATTCCGAATCGTTGGCCATGGAAATGGCGTCGGCCTCGTCCGTGAAGCGGATCAGCGGTGCAAGCGGGGCAAAGGTCTCCTCATGGGCGACCTTCATCGACTGGGTGACGCCGGTCACGACGGTCGGCTGGAAGAAGGTGCCGCCCAGCGCGTGACGGGCACCGCCCGTCAGCAGCTTTGCGCCGCCTGCAAGCGCATCGGCGAGATGCTCCTCCATCTTGGCGACGGCATTGTCGTCGATCAGCGGACCGATCAGGGTGCCCGCCTCGTCGCCGCGCCCGACCTTCATCGCCGCGACCCGCTCCGTAAGCCGCTTCGCGAAGGCGTCATAGATGCCCGCCTGCACGTAGAAGCGGTTGGCGCAGACGCAGGTCTGGCCGGCATTGCGATATTTCGAGGCGAGGGCACCCTCGATTGCCGCGTCGAGATCGGCATCGTCAAAGACGATGAAGGGCGCGTTGCCGCCCAGTTCCAGCGAGAGGCGCTTGATCGAGCCCGAGGCCTGGCGCATCAGCCAGCGGCCCACTTCCGTTGAGCCGGTGAAGGTGATTTTGGCAATGATCGGGTTCGTCGTGAACTCCTCGCCGATCTCCTTCGACTTGCCGGTGACGACCTGGAAGACGCCGCGCGGCACGCCGGCGCGCTCGGCCAGCACCGCGAGGGCAAGGGCGGAAAGCGGGGTCTGCGTTGCGGGCTTGAGGATGATCGGGCAGCCGGCCGCAAGTGCGGGGCCGGCCTTGCGGGTGATCATGCCATTGGGGAAGTTCCACGGCGTGATCGCGGCGCAGACGCCAACCGGCTGCTTGAGCACGAGGAGGCGGCGGTCATTGGCGGGCTGGGGAACGATGTCGCCATAGATGCGCTTGGCTTCCTCGGCGAACCATTCGAGATAGGCCGCGTTCGAGACGATCTCGCCCTTCGCCTCGGCCAGCGGCTTGCCCTGCTCCGCGGTCAGGAGTTTCGCCAGATCGTCGGCATTGGCGATGACGAGGTCGTACCAGCGGCGCAGGATCGCCGCGCGCTCCTTGGCGGTGCGGCTTGCCCAGCCGGCCTTTGCCGCCTGCGCTGCGTCGATCGCCTGCCGGATCATGGCGATGGGCAGCATCGGCACATGGCCGACCACGCTGCCATCGGCGGGGTTGGTGACGGCAACGGAGGCGCCGTCGGAGGCTTTCACCCAGGCGCCGTCGACATAGCAGGCGTCGCGCAGCAGGTCGGAATCGGTCAGGTTCAGGGCCATGGGCGGCACTCCGGGTAAGACGCAGGTCAAAAGGCGCCCCGGAAGGGGGCGCGATGTTTCCTGTTTGTAGTGAACCGCGAGAGCCTGCACCAGTGCGGCGCACGGCGTGCCGGGTTGAGCGCCCCGCACGGTCCCACGGTCTGGACTCTCGTGCTGACGGTGGCTCAGCGAGCCGGGCGCAGGCGCAGGATCTGGCCTTCCGGGCTGTCGGTCAGGATATAGATCAGGCCGTCGGGTCCCTGCCGCACATCACGGATGCGCTCGCGCAGATCGCGCAGGAGACGCTCCTCCCCGACGACGCGATCGCCCTCCATCGAGAGCCGCGACAGGAGCGATCCCGCCAGTGCACCGCTGAAGAGGTTGCCCTTCCACTGCGGGAAACGGTCGCCGGTATAGAACATCAGGCCCGATGGCGCGATGGAGGGATCCCAGAAATAGACCGGTTGCTCCATGCCCGATTTCGTCGTCCCATCGCCGATCTTCAGACCCGAATAGTCGACGCCATAGGTGATGACCGGCCAGCCGTAATTGCGGCCGGGCTGGGGCGCGTTGAGTTCGTCGCCGCCGCGCGCGCCGTGCTCGATCGTCCAGAGGCGCCCGGTCGTCGGATGGACGGTCGCGCCCTGGATGTTGCGGTGCCCGTAGGACCAGATTTCCGGCTTCGCATCGGTGCGGCCCAGGAACGGATTGCCAGCCGCCGCCTTGCCGTCGGTGGTGATCCGCACGACCTTGCCGATATGGCCGGTCAGCTTCTGGGCGTCGTCGGACATGTTGCCCCGGTCGCCGAGCGTGACGAAGAGGTTGCCCTCGCGGTCGAAGACGAGGCGGGCGCCGAAATGGCGGCCGGTCGTGCCGGCCGGTTCCTGTCGGAAGATGACCTGCGTCGCTTCCAGCCCCGTTCCTGCGGTGTTGAGGCGGGCTTTCGCCACGCTGGTGCCCGAGCCGCCCTCGGGGCGGCCTTCGGCGAAGCTGAGATAGAGCGTGCGGTTCCGGGCGAAGCCGGGATCGAGCACGACGTCGAGCAGACCGCCTTGCCCGCGCGCCTGGATGCGCGGCAGACCGGCCAGAGGCTGGGACAAGGTGCCGTTCGTCACGATGCGCAGGCGACCGGGACGTTCCGTCACGAGCATGCGTCCATCAGGCAGGAAGGCGAGGCTCCAGGGATGTTCGAGCCCCTGCGCGACGCGCTCCACGACGATCTCGCCGGCCTGCGTCTTTTCCCGCGCGACCTCGACCGCGCGTTCCTGCGCCTCGACGGGAAGCGTTGTGAATGCCGCAAGGGCCAAAGCCCCCGCCCATGCAAGGCCCTGGCCGCGATACGTGGAACGACTGAACGATACCATCATGCTCTCCGCCGAAATCCATCCGAACCGTCAGCCCGGATCTTCACTTATGGCTGGAGAACGCGGGTTCAACCGCTCCTTGTCAGACGAGAGGCGCCCAGGCGCTGAACAGGGCCAGCACGCAGCCGGCCGAAAGCAGGCCGGCCAGTGCCAGCGAGACGCGCAATTGCCGTGCAATGGCGTCGCGGCCCATGAGGGGCCGGGCGAAGCCGGCGGATGCGCGCAGCGGAGCCTCGGCCAGAGGGGGCCGATGGCCTGCTGCCTGCGGGGAGGAGATCTCGGGCATGCTCGTCACAGGCAAGTTCACGACAGGCAAGTTCATGACAGGCAGTTTCATGACAGGCAGTTTCATGGCGAGGGTTCCATGCGGCGAGGGCCGTTTCGTCATGGTCCCTTCATGCCAGCGTGAAAGCTAAGACGCGGTGCGCGGGCGCACGCGGGCGGCGTCCCGAGACGGGACGAAATCATCGCTTCACAATGACGCCACAGCGTTTGTAGAGTGTCGGGAGCCAGGGTTCGCCGAGACTTCGTTCTCCGACGTCATCCTTCGACGTCGCTTGCGCGGTCGTTCGCACGGCGCTCCCTGCCAGAGGGAGGCTTGCGCGCGTGACAGTCCACGTCACTGCGAATGTCTTGTCGGGAAAGGTCTCGCCCGAGGCATGCCCGGCGCTGGTGCTGAATGCCGATTACCGGCCCCTGAGCTATTTCCCGCTCTCGGTCTGGAGCTGGCAGGACGCGATCAAGGCCGTGTTCCTCGACCGGGTGAATATCGTCTCCGAATATGACCTGGCGGTGCACAGCCCGACCTTCACCATGCGGCTGCCCTCCGTCATCTCGCTGAAGACCTTCGTGCAGCCGTCGCGGCAACCGGCCTTCACCCGGTTCAATGTCTTCCTGCGCGACCGTTTCACCTGCCAGTATTGCGGGTCTCGCGAGGATCTCACCTTCGATCACGTGATCCCGCGTGCGCGCGGCGGACAGACGACATGGGACAATGTCGTGACCGCCTGCTCGCCCTGCAACCTGCGCAAGGGCAGCCTCCTGCCGCAGCAGGCCCAGATGTTTCCGGCGCGTCGCGCCTACCAGCCCTCCATCCACGACCTGCACCAGAACGGACGGATGTTTCCACCGAACTACCTGCATGAAAGCTGGATGGACTATCTCTACTGGGATTCCGAGCTGGAGCCCTGACGCGACACGAGCGCGCCAGCAAGCGCGAGGCCGGCGAGTCCGAGCGAAATCAGCACGTTCCAGCCTGCAAGCGACAGGCCCAGAAACCGCCAGGCGGCCTGCGTGCAGCTCACCGCGCGGGCCGTCTCGAGTTGCTTCAGGAAATCCCCCATGGCGAGGCCCGGTCCGCCGGTCGAGGCGGGTCCGGCGCAGTCGGCCGGGCCGGCGAAGAAGCCCCATTCGATGCCCGAATGCCACGCGCCCAGACCCGCGCTCCAGGCGAAGATCGCCGCGAGCGCGAGCATCGTCGCGATGGCGAGGCCACGGGACGGGCGGCCGGCAAGAACGAGAAAGGCTGCGGCCGCCAGCGGCATGGCGATGTAATAGGGCGTGCGCTGCTTCAGGCAGAGCGGGCACGGTTTCAGGCCGAGCCCGTGCTCGAACCAGAGGGCGCCCAGGATCGTTGCGGCGGCGCCCGCGAGGATCGCAAGGATCGTCAGGCGTGGCGTCAGGGGAAAGGCTCGCGCGATGCCCATGGTCCGGTCCTTCAGGTGGTGTCGTCAGGATAACCCGCGACCGCCTAGAACAGATATTTGCTCGCGACGAAACCGCCGACGATGACCAATGCGAGGCCGCCCATCACGACGGCTGCGTGCTCGTCCATGACACGGCGCACCAGCGGGCCAGCGGCCAATGGCGTCTGCTAGGCCCGGGCGGCCGAGTTGTCCATTGCCGTTCCGGGAATCGGTCGAGGGCGCTTGCTGTGCCCCGTGCCGGTCCCGGGTGCCGCCTCGCGCAGCGTCAGCGTGACAAGCGTGCCGCCGCCCGGCGCATCCTGAATGTCGAGGGCACCGCCATGGGCCTCCATGATGCGCCTCACGATGCGCAGGCCCAGCCCCGTGCCTCCGTCATGCGATGCTCTTGCGCGCCAGCCGGGCGGCCCTCCCTCGGTGGCAGCGAAGCCCGGGCCATGGTCGCGGACGCTCAGGCGTGGTCCCGGGCCCGCCGTCACGACGATCTCGGTGGCCGCCGGCGCGAAACGCAGCGCGTTCTCGACGAGGTTGCGGGCCGCGTGGGCGAGCGCATCGGCGTCACCATGGACGGGGACCGGCATCGGGGCTTCGAGAGCCAGGAGGCGACCTTGCGCGTAGGCCATGGGGGCCAGGCGCGCCACCACGTCAGCCGCGACGTCGGAGAGATCGCAGGTTGTCCCCTCGGCGACGACGAGTGCGTCGGCCTGAGCGACATCGAGCAATTGCCGGACGAGGCGGGTCATCCCGGCGACATCCTCGCGCAGGGCGGCGCGCCATCTGTCCTGCGCCTCGGGTTCGGTGGGCGAGGCCTCGAGCCGGGCGGCGAGGACGGCGAGGGGCGTGCGCAAGGCATGCGCGGCCTCGGCCGCGAAGGCGCGCTCCGCCTGGAGGGCGAAGGCGAGCCGCTCGAGCGTCGAGTTGACTGCGCTGACAAGTGCAAGCACTTCGGCGGGCAGGCCGGCGGTGGGGAGGAGCCCGATGCCGCGGTTGGCGTCGAGCCTCCTTGCCGCGTTGGCGGCCTCGCGCAAGGAGCGCAGCGACCGTCCGACCGTGACCACGTTGACCAGCGTGAGAAGCAATGCGAACGGGACGAGCGGGACCACGACATGGCGCAGCAATTCGTCGGCCATGACGCGGGCCAGCAGATGGGACGGATCCCGGGCGGCGGCGAAGCCGATGCCGAAGGTCTCGCCGCCGAGGGTGACCTTGCGATGGCCGATCAGGAGGGGCGGTTCTCCTGCCTGCGAGGCCTCGATGCGCAGCCACCAGGCGTCCGGCCCCTCCGCCCGGCTCTCCAGCGGCCAGATCAAGGGCGGCACCAGTTGCGTATTGGCCTGTGCGAGCACGCGGCCCCGGTCGTCGACAATGCGGAATGCATAGGCCTGCGGATGCAGCGCGAAGCGTTCGCGCAGGGAGGCAGGCGGCTCGAAGCGCCAGCCGCCCGGGGAGGGGCGCAGGCTCTCGGCCAGCCGGTCGATCTCCGTGTCGATCTTGTCGCGGCGCAGCCCTTCCGGGTCGGAGCCGTAGTAAAGGCCGACGCCGGCAAGATTGAGCAGCGTCAGCACGGCGCCGATCGCGAAGAGACGCCGGGTCAGGGTGGAGACGAGGGACGTCGTCATTTCGTGCCGGCCTGCGGATCGGAGGGGCCTTCCAGAAGCATATAGCCGATCCCGCGCACCGTGTGGATGTCTGCGCGTGCCCCGCCTGTCCGCAGCAGGCGCCGAAGGCGGGAGATGCAGGCCTCGAGCGCATTGGGGCCGGGCGCCTCTTCCGCTGTATAGATGGCATCCTCGATGATGCGGCGCGGCACGACCTGACCTGCGCGGCGCATCAGCACCTCGAGCAGGTCCGTCTCCCGGCGCTGGGCAGGCAGGCGCGCGCCATCCACGCTCGCGCTGCGCGAAACGGGGTCGAAGGCGAGGTTGCCCATCGTGAGCAGGCGGTCCAGCAGCAGGTCCGGGCGACGCAGCAGGGCCCTGCACCGTGCTGCGATCTCGGCCGGCGCGACCGGCTTGACCACGTAGTCGTCCGCGCCGCCGTCGAGGCCCTCGACCTTGTCGTTGAGGCCGCCGCGCGCCGTGACGACGAGCACCGGCATGCGGTGGCCGTCCCGGCGCAGCTCGCCAAGGAAGTCCCGCCCGTCCCCGTCCGGCAGGCCGAGATCGAGGACGATCAGCTCGGGCGGGGCGACGGCCAGTGCATCGCGGGCGGCGGAGAGGCGGCGGGCGAGGTCGACGCGGAAGCCCTCGCGCTCCAGGGCCTGGCGGGTGAGGTCGGCCAAAGCGGGCACGTCCTCGATCAGAAGCAGGCGCATCGGTCAGGTTCCCGT
>JBIPLL010000111.1:0-7299 GCA_044368425.1 Beijerinckiaceae bacterium | reverse complement strand
GCGGCCGACGATCTCGACAAGCTGCGCAAGGTCGCCGCCATCCGTGCCGGCCGACACGCCGAACAGGCCGGTATCGGCGAAGGGCCAATGGAAGGCATCGACCGCGTAAGCGAGGCCCCGATCCTCCCGGATTTCCTGGAAGAGGCGGGACGAGACGCCCCCTCCCATGGCCACCGCGAAGACCTGAGCAGGCAACTGGTCGCGGTGGCGAATGGGGAAGCCCGGCCAACCCAGCACGATCTGCGCCTGCTCAAGCTTGCGGCGCAGGCGCACGTCTCCCCCGATATAGGCGGCCGGCGCACGCGGCACGGGGTTCGCCGGCACGGCCGGCACCTCGCCGAACGCCCCGGTTGCAAGGCTCACGAGCGCCGGATGGTCGAGCGCGCCGACCGCCGCCAGAACCATGCCGGACATGGCATAATGCTGTCCGAGCCAGCGGCGGATCGAGTCCGGGGTCACGGCGTCGAGCGAGGCATGGGTGCCGAGGATCGGCTGGCCGAGCGGCTGACCGGGATAGGCCGCCGCGAGGAAACGGTCGAAGACCAGATCGTCGGGGGTGTCCTCGACGGCAGCGATCTCCTGGTGGATCACCTGCTTCTCGCGGGCGAGATCCTCCGGGTCGAGGCGCGGGCGCAGGACGATATCGGCCAGCAGATCGACCGCCAGAGAGAGATTTTCGGCCAGCACGCGGGCGGTGAAACAGGTCTGCTCGACACTCGTCGCGGCATTGAGATCGCCGCCGACATTCTCGATGGTGACGGCGATCTCGCGCGCCGTACGCGTCAGCGTTCCCTTGAACGCCATATGCTCGATGAGGTGGGCGATGCCGTGGTCCGCCGGCGCCTCGTCGCGCGAGCCAACCGGCACCCAGATGCCGAGCGCCACCGTCGCCATATGCGGCATGGACTGGCTGATGACGGTCAGCCCGTTCGCAAGCCGGGTGACGCTGACGCCGTCGGGAGCCGGCAGGGACAGCGTCATTGCACGGTCCGCCCGACCCGCGAGCGGTCGGCAATGAAGCTCTCGATCGCGGCCTGATCGTTGCGCAGCACGGTGAAGCGTTCCTCGCGCTCGAACAGGTCGGCAAGATGGGGCGGAAGTGCCGGGCGCAGGCCGCTGGCACGCTCCACGGCGTCGGGAAACTTGGCCGGATGGGCGGTGGCCAGAACGACCATCGGTGTCGCCGGATCGCGCGACAGCGCCGTGCGGGCCGCCGCCACGCCGATCGCCGTATGGGGATCGAGCAGGTATCCGGCCTCGCGCCAGACGCGGTCGATCTCGCGGCCGATGGCCTCCTCGCCGACGGCCAGGGCGTCGAATTCCGCGCGCAGACGCGCCAGTGGCGCGTCATCGAGCGTGAAGGCGCGCGACTGGGCCAGCGATGCCATCAGGCGGCGCACGGCTGCCGGATCGCGGTCATGTGCGTCGAAGAGCACGCGCTCGAAATTCGAGGAGATCTGGATGTCCATGGAGGGGGCACAGGTGGCATGGACCTCGCCGATCTCGTAGCGGCCCGTGTGCAGCGTGCGGGCCAGAATGTCGTTGCGGTTCGTCGCAACCATGAGCCGGCCCACGGGCAGGCCCATGCGCTTGGCGACATAGCCCGCCAGCACATCGCCGAAATTCCCGGTCGGCACCGAGAAGCTCACCGGCCGGTGCGGGCTGCCGAGCGACACGGCCGCGGTAAAGTAATAGACGGCCTGCGCCGCGATCCGCGCCCAGTTGATGGAGTTCACGCCGGACAGGCGCTGCCGATCGCGGAAGGCGTGATGGTTGAACATCGCCTTCACCAGCGCCTGCGCGTCGTCGAACGTGCCTTCGAGGGCGATCGCATGAACGTTGTCGTCATGCACGGTCGTCATCTGGCGACGCTGCACGTCGGAGACGCGGCCATGCGGATAAAGAATGAACACGTCGACCCGGTCGAGGCCCCGGAAGGCGTCGATGGCGGCACTGCCCGTATCGCCGGAGGTCGCGCCGACAATGGTCGCCCGCTCGCCGCGCTCGCGCAGGACGTGGTTCATCAGCCGCGCGAGGAGGCGCATCGCCACGTCCTTGAAGGCGAGCGTCGGGCCGTGGAAAAGCTCCAGCACGAAGAGGTTGGGCTCAATCTGCACCAGCGGGCAGGTCGCGGGATGCCGGAAGGCGGCATAGCTCTCGTCGATCATGGCCGCGAAGGCGTCAGCGGAGATCTCGCCGTCGACGAGCGGCGACAGGACCCTGCAGGCCGCCTGCGCGTAGGTCCTGCCCGCAAGCCCCGCAATGTCGTCGCGGCTCAGGCCCGGCCATTCCCGTGGCATGTAGAGCCCGCCGTCGCGGGCAAGGCCCGCGAGCAAGGCATCGCAGAACGACAGGGGGGGCGCGTCGCCGCGCGTGGAGACATGCAGCATCGTCGATCGATCCTCAAGGCGGGCCATGCCCGTCGCGGTCCTCTTAGAACATTTGAGCGCGCGAGGAGAGCCTGTCGGGCAGAAAAAACTCAGGAGTTGAGCCGCAGCCGCTGGAGCGCGAAGGCTGCAAAGACGCCAAGCAGGGTCAGCGCGATGCCGTACCAAGTCAGCGCATATTGCAGATGGTTGTTCGGCAACTCGATGCGCGTGAGCCCGCCGAGCGGCCAGCCGCCGGGATTGGGCGTGGCGTCGGCATCAAGAAGCCACGGCGCCACATTCCCAAGACCGCGGGCGACCGCGACGGCCTGCGGATCGCGGCTGTACCACTGCCCCCGCCCCGGCTCGTCGGCCGGCGTGAACCAGTTTCGCGGCTCCGGGCCGCGCACCAGGCCCGTCACCGCAACCGCGCCCGGCATCTGGGCCTGCGCGCGCATCCCAGGTTCCACCCTGTCGGGCGGGACGAAGCCACGATTGACGATGATCCGCCTGCCGTCGGGTAGAAGAAGCGGCGTCAGCACGTAAAAACCCGATAACGGCTGGCCCGCCGTGCGGCTCGACATCAGCCCGTGAACGCGCACCTCATGCTCATGCTCGAAGGTGCCCGTGACGCGGACGCGACGATATTCGTGTTCGGCAGCATCATAGGCGCCGCGCCAGCCGCCATCGGCCGCAAGCGGCAGGACATCGGTCGCCGGCGCCTGCGCGCGCGCGGCAATCCGCTGCACCAGCTCATTCTTCCAGCCCAGGCGCTGCATCTGCCAGGTGCCGAGCCCGAGCAGCACGACAAGGGCAACCAGAGTCGCCAGCCCCGGCCAGAACAGGGGTCGCCAGCGCGACATCGTGGACGAGACAGAAGCGGTCATGGACATCCGATATGCGGTCCGCAAGGCAAAACTCAAGATCGGTCGGCGGGCGACCGAAAGCCGCGCCGGCCGCCGTCCTACGGGTCGGCGCGCAAGCGGGCTTCCTCGGCCCTGTTCACATATTGCAGCACGATGAGCAGCCCCTTGAGCGGGCGCAGCATTGCGATCGACACGCCAATCACAAGCGGCAATTGCACCATCGCATGCACCCACCAGGGCGGCGTATAGGCGACTTCGAGCCAGATCGCGACAGCCACCACGAGGAAGCCTGCAATGAACATCACAAAGACGGCGGGGCCGTCCGCGCTGTCGGCAAAGCCATAATCCAGCCCGCAGACCTCGCAGGAGGGAGCGACCGTCAGAACCCCGGAGAACAGCCTGCCTTCGCCGCAACGCGGGCAGCGCCCCATAAGGCCGGTCGCGATCGGGGTGGCGACATGGCGGTGTGCTTCGGGTGCCGATGTCTGCCGGCCGTCTGACGGGGCTGAACCGGCCGGGGGCGTCGGGGTCATCGCGAATGCTCCTGTCTGGTGTCCCGGATACGGACTGGCCTCTGGCGTGCAAACGCCCGATGGGCCCAACCGGTCCCGATCTGTCCAGGGATGCCGCCACCAAAACAAAGGGCGGCCGCAGCCGCCCTCAGGATCAGGCTGCCGCAGCAGCCCGTTTCATGTCGATGCGCGACCCGTCAATGACGCGGTCAGGCGCCCCAGACGTAGATCGCCGCGAAGAGGAACAGCCAGACCACGTCGACAAAGTGCCAGTACCAGGCTGCGAATTCGAAGCCGAGGTGCTGGTTGGGCCGGAAATGGCCGAGATAGACGCGATAGAGGCAGGCGGCGAGGAAGATCGTACCGATCACTACGTGGAAGCCGTGGAAGCCCGTCGCCATGAAGAAGGTGGCGCCGTAGATGTGGCCGCTGAACGAGAAAGACGCGTGGGTGTACTCGATGATCTGGAGCGCCGTGAAGGCAAGGCCCAGAGCCACCGTCAGCCAGAGCGCCTTCTTCACGCTCTCGCGGTCATTGTGCAGCAGGGCATGGTGAGCCCAGGTCACCGTGGTGCCCGACGTGAGCAGGACCACCGTGTTGATCAGCGGAAGATGCCAGGGATCGAAGGTCTCGATCCCGTTCGGCGGCCAGACGCCGCCCGTCAACTCGGTGCGCTGGAACTGGCGGAAGTCGCCGGGGAACAAAGCGACCTCGAAATAGGCCCAGAACCAGGCCACGAAGAACATCACCTCGGAGGCGATGAACATGATCATGCCATAGCGATGATGCAGCTGCACGACGCGGGTGTGGTGCCCGCCATGCTCCGCCTCGCGTGTCACGTCGGTCCACCAGGCCAGCATCGTGTAGAGCACACCGATGAGGCCCGCGCCGAGGACATAAGGCCCCGCCTTGAGACCCGCGAGAGGCAGGCCCTTCATGGTCATGATCAGGCCAATCGCCATGACGAGCGCGCTCATCGCGCCGATGAACGGCCACGGGCTCGGATCGACGAGGTGGTAATCGTGCTGCGGCTTGGCGTGCGCGTCGGCCATTGGCGGGTCTCCGCTTCCCTTGTCATTGCGGCCATCGCCGCTGGTTCTCATCGCGATCCGGCAGGCAACCTGCCGGATCCTGTGGTGGCGATCCGGCGGAAAGCTCGCCGGATCTTGTGGTGGCGCCCTCGCGCCGCGTCAAGCGGCTAGAGGCTGGGCGGCGCTCCCCCTGCATCGGCCAGCGGCTTGCCGGCGCGCGAGGGGAAGAACGTATAAGACAGTGTGATCGCGCGCAGCTGCGCGAGATCCTTGTCCGTGACGATCTCGGGATCGACATAGAACACGACTTCGGCTTCCTGAGACTCGCCCGGCGCGAGCGTCCGGTCGGTGAAGCAGAAGCACTGGATCTTCACGAAATACCCGCCCGAAGTCGGCGGATGGACATTGTAGGTCGCGATGCCCGTGGCGGGGGCCGAACCGGTATTGGTCAGCGTGTAGGAGACCGTGCGCGTCTCGCCGATCCGCAACTCGATCTCGGGCGTCTCGGGGGTGAAGCGCCAGGCGAGACCAGGCGCCACATTGGCGTCGAGACGCACGCGGATCGTCTGGTCCAGTACCTTGCCAGCCTCCGTCTCGCGCACCATCGGCGTGCCGCCGAAGCCGGTTACGCGGCAGAAAAGGTCGTAGAGCGGCACCGACGCATAGGCGAGCCCGAGCATCCCGAGGGCGATGCCACCGCCGACCATGGCCGTGCGGCGAACCCCGGCCGCCTGCCGGGAGGTCCTGTCGTTTCCATGCTCTCCTGCCGTCATGACGACCTCACAGCGGACGGTTGAGTACGCCTGGCCCCAGCTTGGCGATGGTGACCGCGTAGAACAGAACGACGAGGCCGAGGAGAACCGCGGCCATCGCAAAATTGCGCTTGCGCCGACGCTCGACCTGAGCCGGCGTCAGCGTCTCGGGCATCAACGGATCCGGCGCGGCAGCGCCGCGATTGTCGGAACCCGCAGACCCGGAACCCGTCGCCGGCCCCTCCCGATCGCTGGCGGCCGTCATGGCGCCAGCCCCGACCAGAGAGCAGGAACGGCGACAAACATCCCGAAGGCATGTTCTGCCAGCAGGACGGCAAAGAGAACGAACAGGTAGAGGATCGAGAAGCCGAACATCTGCTGGGCGGCCTTGAGGCCCGCCGGGCTGTCCCCTTCCCGCAGGATCCGCCAGGCGATGATCAGCATGCAGGCGCCGGTGACCGCCGAGACGACGCCGTAGATCGCGCCGCCAAAGCCCATCGGCACGGGCAGCATCGCAACCGGCACGAGCGCCAGCGTGTAGAGCATGATCTGGCGGCGCGTTGCCGGAGCACCGGCGACATTGGGAAGCATCGGCACGCCGGCGCGGGCATAGTCGCCCGACTTGAGGAGAGCCAGCGCCCAGAAATGCGGCGGCGTCCACAGGAAGATGATCGCGAAGAGCACCAGGGTGTCGAGCGTCAGCGTGCCCGAGACCGCCGCCTCGCCGACCATGGGCGGGAAGGCGCCGGCCGCGCCGCCAATGACGATGTTTTGCGGTGTCGCACGCTTGAGCCACATCGAATAGATGACGGCATAGAAGAAGATCGTGAATGCCAGGAGCCCTGCCGCCAGCCAGTTGGCGATGATGCCAAGCGCCAGCACCGAGCCGATCGACAGGGTCAGGCCGAAGCCGAGCGCCTCGTCGCCCGTGATCCGGCCCGAGGGAATCGGGCGGCGCGCCGTGCGCGTCATCAGGGCATCGATATCGGCATCCCACCACATGTTCAGGCAGCCCGAAGCACCCGCACCGACCGCGATGGCGAGAAGCGAGGCAAAGGCGATGACGGGATGGGTCTGCTGGGACGCAACCGCCATGCCGACCAAAGCCGTGAACACGACAAGGAACATGACACGCGGCTTGAGCAGCGCGAGATAGTCGCCGACGCTGCCGCCGACCACGTCCCGATCAAAGGCGTCGCCGTCATAGCCGGAGCCGGTCTGGATCTGGTCGGTCACCAGGGACATGCAATCACTCACCGCTCATGTCGCGCATGGCACTGCGCGGGCAAATTCGCGTCCTGTCGACGGGGATCAAGCCGAGGCCGAAGCACCCGCCGTCGATCCCCTAAAGCCGCGACCGCCCCGTGGGGCGGCCGCATGTCCGTGCACGCAGCGGGCGCTCAGTGGCCGTCGCCGGTATAGCGCGGCAGCGTGTTGAACTGATGGAAGGGCGGCGGCGAGGACAGGGTCCATTCCAGCGTCGTCGCACCCTCACCCCACGGATTGTCGGCGGCCTTCTCCTTGCGGGTGAAGGCGACGAACAGGCCGTAGAAGAACAGAAGCAGCCCGACGGCGAAGATATAGGACCCGATCGACGAGACGAGGTGCCAGCCGGCATAGGCGTCCGGATAATCCGCATAGCGACGCGGCATGCCAGCAAGCCCCAGGAAGTGCATCGGGAAGAACAGCACATTGGAGCCGATGAAGGCGATCCAGAAATGCCACTTCGCGATCGTTTCCGGGAACAGGTAGCCCGTCATCTTCGGGAACCA
>JBIPLL010000621.1:0-7308 GCA_044368425.1 Beijerinckiaceae bacterium | reverse complement strand
GAGGCGCGGGCGAACGTGATCGCTGGCGATCAGTGGCGGGCGCGGGCGCTGGCCGGCGATCGGACGATCCTGCTAGACGCGATCGGGTTTGCGGCCGGCGAACTGGAAGCGGTTCGCCTGCAAATCGAAACAGATATGGACGATGCGCCGCCCGTGGCCGCGGCCCCCGGCAGCCCCGAAAAGGTTGCCGCGCTCGCGCTCCGCGTCGAGCGTTTTCAAAGTTTGTTCGTGGCGGGCGATACGGATATTGCGCCGCCGATGGATCGACAACGGCAGCATGGACGCTAGCCGGCGGGCGGCAACGGAATGCCGCCCGCCTCACGAAAGGAATCGGAAAATGTTGTGGCTTCGCCGCAAGGTCGGGGATTGCATCGTTATCCCGTCGCTCGATATCGAAATCGTGTTGATGGATATCGATGGCGACACAGTTCGGATCGGCGTCGATGCGCCGGCAAACGTTCGCATTTATCGGCGCGAAGTCTGGCGCGCGATGCAACGCGACGAATCAAACACGGTTCTAGATGGTTCGGTTGATTCCCCAAAAGGAAAGGATTCTTGAAATGGCGCTACAGATAATCCGCGGAGTTCAAAAGGCGGCAGCGCGTATAGTTGCCTATGGAACGGAAGGCGTTGGGAAAACGACGCTGGCGGCGCAGTTCCCCGGCGCGTTGATTCTCGACACTGAGGGCGGCAGCAAGCGGCTAAACGTCGCGCGCATTCATTGCCCCGATTTCATGGCGCTTGTCGCCGCCATGAATGATCTGGTTCGCGATGCCGAAGGCTTTGAAACGATCGTCATTGATACGATCGATTCTGCGGAACGATCCTTGATCGATCGCGTTGCCGCCGATGCCGGGAAAAAAAGCATCGAGGATTTTGGGTTTGGGAAAGGCTATGTCGCCGTTGCCGAACGAACCTCGCGGTTCCTCGCGCTTGCGGATCAGTTGATAGCCCGCGGGCTGAATGTTGCTTTCATCGCGCACGCGGCCGTAAAGCGCGTTTCGCCACCGGATCAATCAGACGGGTTCGACCGCTACGAACTGAAACTAGTCAGGCAAACCGCGCCGCTATTCAAAGAGTGGGCAGACCTGTTGCTTTTCTGTACCTACAAAATGCGGCTGATTGAAGGCGGCGACGGCAAGAAAAAAGGTTTAGGTGGCCGCGAACGAATCATGTTCGCGGAACGCTCCGCGGCTTACGATGCGAAGAATCGATACGGGCTGCCGGCTGAAATGCCGATGGCGGCCGAATCGCTCGCGCCCGTGTTTGAGGCTGCCGGCCAGCCGGTTGCCACGCCATCCGATTCTCTCGCGGCGACTCTAGAGCGGATCGCCGTTGCGACCGAATCACAGTTGGATCGGCTCGCGCCGAAGGTTGCCGGCAAGCGCGATGCCGGCGAACTGACGGCGGCGGAAGCGGTGACTATCGAGGGCGCTATCGAAAGGCGGCGAAATGAAATCGCCGGAATGGTGACGGCATGACGGCGGCATATCTAGAGGGCGACCACAAGGGGCCGCGATCGATCGCGGAACTAACCCGCATGGTTGAAGAAAACGCGATCAGCGGAGTTACCGCGCTTGGCATGGCATACGCGCTAGGCCACGCGGCAGGGCTACAGGACAAAGCGGATTTGGAATCGGCGCGAGTGGTTCGCGTTGGGAGTGATGGAGCGCATACGCCAGAGGTGCAAACATGAATATCGATTGGGATCAGTTTCCGGCGGATCAGTCGACCGAAGCCGCGGCCCCGCCATCGCGTGAGCCGCTTTCGGAAGGAATCCACAAAGGCGTGATCGATCGCGTCACCGTTGAAAACGGCTGGCGCGTGGCGCCGGATAACCCTAGCGGCGATTGTCTTTCGATCTGGTTGGACTGTGAGGAAGGCGGCGAACGCAAAAGAGTTTTCGTCACCGTCCCATGCAATCAAATCAATCGTATTTCGGTGATTGCCCGCGCTTGCGGCGTGGCGCCGCCGGAACGCGGGCGGGCTGATTGGGACGAAACGACGTTGATCGGCCGGGAATGCTCGGTGGAAACGTCGCAATACATCGTCCAAAACGGCCCGAAGTCTGGCGAGACTCGCGCGAGCGTTCGGCGTTGGATCGTCCCCGAAGCGGCGAAGCCCGCAGCGCCAGCCCCGGCGCCGAAGCCGGCCGCGAAGATTGCCCCCATGAAAACCAACAAGGCGGCGAAGGCCGCAGGGGGGGCCGATGATATCCCCTTCTAAGCCATTGCCGCCGGCAACCTTTTGGGGCGGCCCCGCTTGCGGGGCCGCGTTCGAAGGCCACGCCATCGACAAGTTCCCGAAGCATATCCGCGTCCCGCATCGTGGCCGGCTCTATGCCTACACGTTGCACTTTAAGCGGCGGAACGGGCAGACGACTTATGCCTATCGGTTCGGTGGCGAAGTCATCGAAGTAAGCGAAGCCGAATGGAACAACGGCTAACGGCTGCGGAGTATTGGCGCCGGCGGGAGCGTGAAGCGCTCGCCGCCCGGCGCCAATCGCAGGAAAAAAACAGCGACCCGCTAATCGAACAGGCGTTGATAGCGTGGATGGCCGCCGGGGCTACCGTGCCGTGGGAACAGTTCAAACGCGAATGGATACAGCAAAAGGGATAGGCATGGATGCCCGCCCGCGGAACGAAGATAAGCAAGCGTGGTGCAAACTCGGGGAGCGCGCGGAGGTTGCGTTTCTAGGCCCAGTGTTTGCGTCTGGTTGCTCTGTGTTTTCCAACCCCGCTAAAGCGGAGTTGCGGTATCTATTCGACGCATACTTCGTAGCCCCGTGCGATCTGAAAACGCGGCGCACGCGATTCCATGCTTCGGATGCGCTCTACGGCATCCCCTCGCGCAGCGCCTTCACGATCAATGCGAAAGACGTTGACCGCTACGCGGAGCGCTGGCCGCTCATCGTGTTGGTTGTGGATATCGACTACGGCGATTACCAGACGATCCGCGTTGCCCCGCTGGCAGACATTCAACGCGCGATACGCCACGGTGTTGCCAAGCGGCATACCTACGAACAGCGATCGAACGACGGCAGCGGCAACGCGGTGGATTCTTGGGTTTTAGATGCGGAATGGTTTTTCGAACTGAAACGATAGGAGGTAGGAAGCATGGCCGGCGAATGGATTTCCGTTGATGACTATTTGCCAGAAATCGGCAAATGCGTCATCGCGTTTGATCCCGAACTGTCGCGGGAAAGTGCAAAAGGTTTCTTCTATGGCGCAGACCACAACGTAGGTGAGTTTTGGGGCGGGCAATGGAGAGTTGCCGGCGGCCCCGCAAACGTGACGCACTGGATGCCGTTCCCGCAGAGTCCGAAAGGGGGCGCCAATGGCCGGTGAATGGGTGGCGATCGACCTATCGCTAGAGTCGAAACCGGAAGTGTTGCGTCTGGTGACGCGAACAGGCGTTTCAATGGAAACGGCTGTTTACCGGCTCTGGAAACTGTGGGGGTGGTTCTCGCTCAATAGCGAGGATGGAACCGCCAGCATTACCCCCGATCTGCTAGCGATGGTCTGCGGTGGCGATGCCGCATGGTGGCGCGCCGTAGAGGCCGTTGGCTGGATTACGTTCGAAGATGAAACCGAACAGGCTAGGCTACCGGGGTGGGATGAGAGGTTTAGCAAGGCTGCGAAGGCTAGGCTATTAAATGCCCGCCGGCAGGCTGCCTACAGAAACAAAAACGAAGAAATCCCCGAAGATTCCTGTAGTAACGCTTCCGTAACGGTAGACCGTTACGCGACCGTTACGGGCCGTAACGGCCTTGCGACACTAGATAGAGGAGATAGAGGAGACGAGACGAGTGGTTCCACCACCACCGCGCGTGAGGCTTCGCAACCGGAGCCAGAGCCAGAGCCGTCAGCGGCAGCCGATGCCCGCTGGACGGCCTTACGCGAGGCGTGGCGGGCTGGCGCCGGGGAACCGTGGCGAAGCAACCGGGCGCCGAAGCAAGCCGCTAGGCGGCTTGTGGGGGCCGCTGGCGCGGAATGGCTGCGAACGGCCCTAGAGGCAATCCCGCGGCTAGCCGCCTGCAAATACTTTCGAACCCCCGTAGGGCTGCCGCAGTTCTGCGCCGATGGCTTCGCGGATTCTGTGCTGGCGGGCGCGTATGACCGCGTTCCGCCGAAGCCGCAGCGCGGCGGCGCCATAGGGCGGCCGGATGACAAGCCGCCCCCGCGAGAATGGGAGGGCGCAGACCGTCAAGCGTTCGAAGCCACGAAAAGGAAACTCGCGGAGCAAATCCGAAGCGCATGACAACGCCAGACGAACGAACCCGCGCGGTGATTCGCGCCCGGCGCTTGCTCTGCCGGCTGATCGCGCCCGGCGGGCTTCGCAGCCCGCGCGAGGTGCGCGAGGAAGCCCGATCAGTGCTACGGCACTACCCCGGCGTAGTTGAGGTCAGCGCGGCCGGCGATGCCGCGCCGGATTTGTTCGATTCGCGCGAAGCGTGGAGGGCCGCAGCCGATGAGCGATGAAACCAAGCCGGGCGCCGATATCGTGGCCGATGCCCGCAAGAGGTTAGCCAATCGTGCCGGCCGCGAATCAACCCATTCGAAGTATTGCCATGAATGGCACGATACTTGTTTGATCGCGCGGCTTGTCGATGAGTGCGAACGGCTACGCGAGTCGGTGGAACGGCTTGGGCAGTAGTTGCGAAAAATACAACACGTTGCCGCCAGCAACATAACCCGCGAACGTATCCCAAAAACAACGAAAAACGAACGTTTCCCAATATGAAAGGCCAGCCGATGGCAAATGAAACCGATATCGTTTCGCGGCTTCGCCGCTGGACGCATACCGCGCACGCGGAGCCGGCATCGGATTTGATGGATGCCGCCGCGGCGGAAATCGAATCGCTTCGGTCAGTGCTGGCCGCGTCTATGCGCGAGATTACGCGCCTCACAACGCAAAACGACACGCTCCACAAAATGGCGCTAGCGCTCCGCGACGTTAACGCGAGCCTAGACGCTGCGGCCGTAGCCGCCGAAACGAAAACGGAACCCTCCGCGGGCGAGTTGCCACAACCGCCACGATTCCACGCGGAGGATGACGGGCGCCTAGACGTTTCGCGCGCGGATACAAACGCGAAGGCGGCGAGTGGGCGGGCGCCGAAATCAGCCGATCCCGTCAACCATCCGCCGCACTATGCGGCGCTGCCCGCGCGTTGCCTATGCGGCCGCGCGATTGAGGCTATCCAAGTTGTCGAATGGCTGCCGGCGAACCTCGCGAACGTTGTGAAGTATTGCTGGCGGCAAGGGTTCAAGGTCAGCGACGGGCAGGCCGCGCGCGATGCGGCCATCCTCGACATTCGCAAAGCCGCGTGGTACGCGGCCCGCGAGGTTGCGCGGCTGGAATCGATGCGGTGAGCGATGCCGCGGCGCTGGTGATTTTCTGCGGCTTGGTTTTCCTTATTGGTGCAATCCATGCGAGGCGCAAACTTATGCGACGAACTACAGGCGGCAGCGGAAGCGTCGAGAATGTACGAACCTCAACACGCCACGCTTTTGACGATGGCGAAACGCGAAATCGAAACGCTACGGCGAACCGTGGAGGAGCAACGTACAAAACTTGCGGAGGCTGCCCGCGTTGCGATGGAAGCCCATTCGAAGGCGCGAAAGCCTTACAGTCATTGGCAACGCCGGTAAGGCCGCGCGGCCTAGAGCCGTTGGATATCGCTGCCGCCATCATCGTGCCGGCTATCGTGTTTCTTTGCTGGCTAATGCTGACGCTATTGGTCATAGCGCACGAAAAGGCAGACGATCAGCGCCGCGGGCGCGAGGCTGAAACGGAATCACTTACGCGAACCTAGGGGGATGCTATGGGCAGGATGCAGCGCGAAAAAGGGAAGCGCGGTGAAAGGGATTGCGCTGAAGCGATCAATGCGGCGCTAGGCGGCGACACTGGCGCTAGGCGTGGTGTGCAGTATCAAGGTGGCAGCGATTCGCCAGACGTTCGCCTAGACCTACCGTTGCATATCGAGGTTAAGCGGTGCGAGGCATTGCAACTCTATGCGGCCCTAGACCAAGCCAAACAGGATGCCCCGGAAGGCGTTCCCGCGATCGTCTGCCACCGCCGCAATGGTCGCAAATGGGTAGCAATCCTAGAGATTGATTCGTTAGCAGACGTTGCCCAAATCGTAAGCAATCATATTGCCACTAGGAAATAAGGGGTTTTCGCGCGTGCCATGCGTTTCGTGCTGTAAAACAAGGGGCTATTACCATATGACAATATGGCATGGTCAGAGCGTGCCGAATCGGCATGACGCGGACACCCCTTGTTTTATGGCACTTTCGCACTATCGCGATCAAAAAGCCCTATATTTCAGCAGCGAAACGCACTGTAGCATTTTGCAACACCCCCTAGGGGGGGGTGGGGGGGTCGAAGGTACTACCGGCCATTTGGCCGCGGGGCGGGGGCCACGCGAGCCTACGCAAAAACAAAAAAACTTTGTTTGCCAGCCCGATTTACAAAAGCCGCAGCCGCTGCGGCGTCCACGGTTCGCGAACTGCGGACGCGCGCCCCTCGACGCGCGGCCCGCGCTCGGCCGGCTGACCAAACGAACGCGCGCGGCGTTGTCCGCTGATTGAGCATGGCGAAAAAACCCAAACCTCCAAAGCCGCCGGCGCAGACTTCCGCGAAGCCGCCGCGTAAGATGCCGGCGAAGCCGGCAGCCAAGGCAGCCCCGGCCGCGGTGGCGGATGCCGCCGCGGCATCGCGGGCCGCAGCCTACGAACGCCACAAAGCCGCTGCCGCCGCCCGCATTCAATCTATGTCGGCCGCCGGCCGCGAGATTGGCGAACTGCCCGCGGTGGCTGACCCCGCGAGGAAGGCCCGCGCCGCGGCATCCTTCCGCGCGTTTTGCGATGAGTATTTCCCGCAGACGTTTTCCCTAGAGTGGTCTGCGGATCATTTGGAGGTCATTGCCGCGATTGAATCAAGCGTGTTGCGTGGCGACCTATTCGCGTATGCCATGCCGCGCGGCTCGGGGAAAACGTCGCTGGCCGAAACGGCCGCACTGTGGGCGCTTCTCTACGGGCATAGGGATTTCGTTTGCATCGTGGGCGCCGATGAGGAACACGCGCGGACGATGCTTGACTCGGTGAAAATCGAATGCGAGACAAACGAAGCGCTGCTAGAGGATTTCCCCGAAGCCATCTATCCCATTGCCAAGTTAGAAAAAATCCACCAGCGCGCTAGCGGGCAACTCTATCAAGGCAAGTCAACCTCAATCGTTTGGACTAGCAACGAAGTGCAGTTCCCCGCGATCGAAGGATCAAAGGCATCCGGCGGCATCATCAAGGT
>JBIPLL010000684.1:0-7322 GCA_044368425.1 Beijerinckiaceae bacterium | reverse complement strand
TTTAAAAAATGAAACAGACAGTTTTAAAATAAATTTAAGTTCCCAGTCAATAATACCAAACTATAAAACAATAACAAATTTTAATAATGTTTCCGCTTCTACTATTGTAGCTGGTTCTAATAATCAAATACTTTCTTTAGATTTAAACAATACAGTAAGACCCGAAAATTCTCCATATAACAGTGCAGTTTCGGGTATAGGATACGTCTATTATTGGGAAGGATCGAATGCACTTATAGGAGGAGGTAATAATAATAGTATAATAGGTTTAATGCCAGAAGGCATTTGTAGACAATTAGATACAAATCCTGCAGTAGTAGATATCAGAAATACAACAATTATAGGGGGTGATTGCAATAAAATATTGTCAACATCAGTTCCAGATGCAAGCGCACTTTTGATTACCATTCAATCAGAAGGACAATTTCCGTTTTTTAGCGTAGGTACCGAATCTAAAAATGCATTTATAGGAGGAGGAGAGCGTAATTGTATAGTAGGCGGAAAAAACAGTTCTATATTAGGGGGTTGTAAAAATACTATAACAGGAATAGATTCTTCGATTGTAGGGGGTTTATGTAACATAATACCATCACAAGGATCCTTTATAGGCGGAGGATTTTTTAATAGAATTGGTTATAGTTGCTTAAGAGATAATGGAGGATTTGGATGTTTAGTAGGAGGAACCTTTTCATCTATTTTAGGAGGTGGTGAAAATTTTATATATGGTTGTTTTTCTTCAATTGGAGCGGGAATAGTCAATCAAGTATATGCAGATTATTCATCTATAAATTCTGGGTTTTTTAATTGTATTTTAGATAATAGTTGGGGAAGTACTTTTATAGGATCTGGAAGAAATAATTGTGCTTTGGGATATTCTAATTTTATAGGATCTGGAGATTACAACAATTCTACAAATGCAGCTTTTTCTTTTATAGGAGGGGGTGTGTGTAACAAAGTTGACGGTTTTTATGGTTCAATAGTTGGTGGTGCTTGTAATCAAGCCTTTTCTAATTTTACTTTTATAGGAGGTGGTTTTAATAATTTTGCAAAAATAGAAATACAAGACACTAATTGGACTTCAGAACTTCCTACAGCAGCTATATTAGCTGGAAAATTTAATTATTTGAATTCTAATGATGGTATTATTGTAGGTTCTTGCAATTATATCGAAGGTAGTTGTTCTTATGCTTTAGGATTAAAAAATATTCTAATTTCTAAAAATTCATATTTAATTGGAAATAATTTATTAAACATAGAAGATAATAATATAAAAATAGGATATGATGAAGGATATAAAGAAACATCTACAGTAATTTCTAAAAATAAAGGAAATTATTCAAAACACAGGATAAACAATTCAAATTTTGCAAATAATTTTAAAAATTATTTGCAAACTAAAGAAATGTCTTTTGATTCTTCAAATGTCGTTTCTTTAAGCACTTTTGAAGTTCCAGAAGGTTATATGATGCTTGTTGATAAAATTAACACTATCATATTAGAATCACCAAGTACAAACGTTTCTTTATCAATAGGAAATTCTGCAAATAAACAAAAATTTATATCAAATACTTTGATAAACTCTTTTAGTGGTATTACTACATTTCCCGATGTTAAAATTGAAATTATAAATTCTTCTTTTACACTTTTACCAAAAGATGTTTTATACATAACATTATCCAGTTCTTCTATAAATAATGCTAAAGCATTTTTAACTATTGAAAATTCATTAATTGATATGTCCACCTCAAAAACATTATCTGCTTATAACGGAGTTTCGGAAGCGGGAGCATTTTACACAGTATTTACAACATATGAACCTTGAGAACGAAAATACATTAAATAGTTTATTGACGGCCACTCCTGAAAATATACACGGAGTGAATATTGGCTTAAAGGTAAAAAATGGACAAATTACAAACGATCTTTGTGTTCAATTTGTTGTAGAAAAAAAATTGCCACAATCACAATTAAAAAAAGAAGATCTTCTTCCAAAAAAAATAAAAATAGAAAATATAGAATATGAAACAGACGTTTTAGAATCTAAAAAAATAGAAGCACTACCATGTGTAGAATTTGATAATTCTCCATGTATACCAAAACCACAAGGACAGGGTCCTTGGGGTTTTGGATGTGGACTTTTAGCTGGAAGTTGGTGGCCTATGGGAGAACATGTGTCACACCAAAGACCCTTAAGAGGAGGAATACAAATAGCAGGTAGACCAAGAGGACAAAACAGAGGATATGGAACACTAGGAGGAATAGTTCTAGATACTACAGATAATACTGTAGTAGGAATAACAAACGCTCACGTTGCTGCTTTAGTTTTGCAAAATTATGATGCACGACCTATAAATGAAAAAATTACTTCATTTAATTTATACGGAACTTTGGAAGACACTTCAGATTTTAATATGTATCAATCAGATCTTTGGGGAACTTCCACCCCTTGGTTATCTTCGCCAGAGATTAAATTTTGTTTAAATTATCCCACAGCACCAAGTAGTATAACAAACTCTATATCATCAACTCAAATAGGATATATAAAAAGATATTCTACAATATCAACAATAGAACCAAATATTTTAGACGTTGCACTATTAACTTTAAGAAACGAAAACAATACAAATGTAGAAATGGTCTCCGCTGGTTATAGCCATACACAAGCAAATTTTTATCATAAAGGAGTATGTTCGTTTGCAACGACAGCAGAAATTAATACATTAGCAACTAATAGAGTTCCACTATTTAAATCTGGAAGAACTTCTTCAGCAACAGGATCTCCAAACCCCCTATCAGCATTAAATGTAAGATTTGATAAATCGCTTTGTCAAGGTCTTACTGCTATGGAGAGCAATGGACTTGGAGGGTTAGTCGGACCTGTTCCATATTGCTCTAGTATATATCAAACACTATGTTGCAACAACCATAGTTACAGATTTTCAACAAATTGTGGAATGACCGCAACTTCCGTAAATTTTTCTGCGTATGTTGGATATAATTTTGGAAGTGCATTATTCGAAAAAAGCATTAGATACACAACAGATAGTCCAGCAAATCCTCCATCATTACCCGGAGATTCCGGTTCTTTATTGTATGGTTTGTTTAATGCAACAAATCCATCTACAAGTGCATGGAAAATTGTCGGTCTTGTTTATGCAGGTAATAGTTTTGATACAGGATTAGCAGTTAGAATAGATAATATAGCAAGTGCATTTAATATATCACCATATCAAAGCACAACACCAACATATACTAATTTGAACAATGAGAAAAAAATATATATTAAAGGAGTTTCCAACACCCAAAGTTTAACTGGAAATGACAACAGAAAATATTGGCAAAGTGGTTATGTTTATAAAATAGGTGACAAGATTTTAAAAAGTCCGGGTTGGATTGGTCCAAATCCTAGCAATGTTTAATAAAATTTGCATTTTTAAATTTTCATAATATAATATTATTGAAATGAAAAAAATATTTTTTATAAACGGAATGCCAAGAAGTGGTTCTACTCTTCTTTGTAACATTTTAGCACAAAACCCCAAATTTCATGTTACCCCTACTTCAGGATTATCTGAACTTGTTTTTGGAGTGCATCAATTTTGGAAATCAAATCCAGTAATCAAAGCATCAGAAAGTCCTGAAAAACAACTTTCTATTATTAAAAACTTGTTTCAAGCATATCATCAAGATACAGATAGACCAATTGTGTTTAATAAATCAAGAGGATGGGCACCAAGAATTGAATTGGTGGAAAATGCTCTAGGACATCCAATTAAAATCCTTACGACGACAAGAAAAATTACCTGTATTCTTGCTTCTATGGAAAAATTATACAGAAAAGAAATTAAAAATATAAATTCTCCTATGGAGACAGGACCACAAATGCAAACTTTGGAAGGAAGGCTTTCTATGTGGACTTCTCAAGAAGGACTTGTCGGTTCTGCATTTAATTCCATTAGAGATGCAGTAATGAGAGGACATAGATCAAAATTTCACTTTATAGATTTTGATAATTTAACGACAAACCCAAAAATTATAATGAAAGATGTTTATGAATTTTTAGGAGAAGAATCGTTTGATCATGATTTTAATAATGTAGCTCAATACACCAAAGAAAATGATGCAGAACATGGTTTTACCGATTTACATACAATAAGACCCAAAATACAACCAGTTTTTGACGATTCTCAAGAAATATTGGGTTATATGCACGAACAATTTAAAAATTTTCACTTTAATTTTTAAAAACAAGGATAAATAAAACATATGAATACAGAAAATAAACTTAAAGACTTAATTAAAGAAGAAAAAGCCAATGTAAACGCATTGATGGATAGTGTTTACGCTATTGATCAAGCTCTTCAAAATGAAGAAGGTAAATCAAAACAACAAATTCTAAAGGCCAATGTTGGTCATATTGAACTTCAACTTGGTAAAGAAATTTACCAAGAAGCACTGACTCAAGAACAAAAAGATTCTTTAACAGATACCGTTACAAGAGCAAAAGCCGCTTATACTCCAGAAGAAGAAACAACAGAAGAATAAAAAATGAAATATTCAGTTCTTCACATTGAAGGAGGAATAGGAAAAAATATTGTTGCAACAAATATTGTTCGCAACATTAAAAATACACACCCTGATAGGGAATTGGTAGTTGTATGCCCCTATCCAGAAGTTTTTATACATAATCCTTATGTATATAGAGTGTATAAAACAGGTAATTGTTTTTACTTTTATGAAGACTTTATAAAAAATAAAGATACTTTGGTATTTAAACATGAACCATATAACGCTGATGAAGTAATAAACAAAAAAACAAACTTAGCAGATGCATGGTGTAATAGCTTGGGACTTAAATTAGACTATTCTCGACCTGAACTTTTCTTCAATCAAATAGAAGAAGAAAATTCTAGATTATTTTTTCAGAAATATAGCAATGGTAAACCAATTATTGCCATTCAAACTAATGGAGGAATGGGAATTCCGAACAATTCCTTGAATTTTAATTGGTTTAGGGATTTGCCATTAGCATATGCACAACAAATAGTTAAAGATTATTCTAAAGATTTTACTTTTGCTCAAATTAGACATGCAGGGCAAGTTCAATTGGAAGGAGCTACCCAATTAGATTTGAATACAAGAGAACTTTTTGTATTTTTAACAACAGTTAAAGGAGCTATTTGCATAGATTCTGTTGTTCAACACTTAATGGCGGCATATAATAAAAAATCTATAGTATTTTGGGTTGGAAACTCTCCGATTGTTTATGGTTATGATTTGCACACGAATATAAAAGCAAATTTGGATATTAAAATACAAAATATTGAAGGATATTTAGAACCTTATCCACTCCAAGGACAAGCATATCAATGTCCAAAAGATTATAATGCCAACACTCTTTTTGATTTTGATGAAATCAAAATGAAGTTTGAAAATACTTTTTTAAAATAATTTATTAAAAAGGTATAATCGGAATTCTTACGTTAGTTCCGTTGAGTCTTATTACCATTGAAGAGGTTTGACCTGTAAATGTGGTATCCGCTACTGTAGACAATCTCCAAGTACTTGAACCCAATACAAATTGATTGTTGGTGGTAGCTGTAGCACAAGTACCAAGAATGATAACACCCGAAAGATTACCGGAGTTGGTATCTGCACGATTACCTATTATAATATTATTAGAACCTGTAGAGTTATTATAACCAGCCCAAAAACCTAAAAAGTTGTTATTACTACCCGTAGTACTACAGAAACCAGCAGCACAACCAATAAAGTTGTTACCACTACCTGTAGTATTACTGACACCAGCAAAATTACCAAAGAAATTATTATTACTGCCCGTAGTGTTTTCAAAACCAGAATTGTTCCCAAAAAAGTTGTTATAATTACCTGTAGTGTTGTAGTAACCAACACCAAAACCAAAAAAGACATTATTACTGCCCGTAGTGTTACAGAAACCAGCATTAAAACCAAAAAAGACATTACTACCACCTGTAGTGTTATTACGACCAGCACTACCACCAAAAAAATTGTTATAATTACCTGTAGTGTTGCTGCTACCAGCAGTAAAACCAAAAAAGTTGTTGTCGGTACCTTCAGTATTAAGTAATCCAGCACCAAGACCTAAAAAGTTGTTATTACTACCTGTAGTATTATAACAACCAGCATCACCACCTAAAAAGTTGTTACTACTACCTGTAGTATTACTGACACCAGCATTATTACCAAAGAAGTTATTAAAACATCCTGTGGTATTAGAACGACCAGCATTTCTACCCAAGAAATTGTTACTACCTCCTGAAGTAACAGAACGACCAGCATTACAACCTAAGAAGTTGTTATTACTACCAACTGTTAAAACACTTCCTGCACTTAAACCAAAGACAAAGTTATGATTACCTGTAGCAGTAGAATTACCTGCACCATTTCCAATAAAAAGATTAGTACCTGCTAAAGTTCTCATCGAAATGTTAGCTGTAGAAAGCACTATTTGATGACTTTGAGTTGCAACTGCTCCTGTTCCTAGAGCTATTACACCAGATAAATTGGTTGTAGAGGTTCTTGTATAATTTCCAATTGCAATATTATTAGAACCCGTCACGTTATTACTACCAGCATACAATCCTAAAAAATTATTACGTGTACCAGAAGTATTTGAACAACCAGCATACAATCCTAAAAAATTATTAAAAGATCCTGTAGTATTAGCATTACCAGAATCTTGTCCAAAAAAGTTATTACCGGAACCTGTGGTATTAAACCAGCCTGAACGAATTCCTAAAAAATTATTACAATTTCCAGTGGTATTAGATAGACCCGCAAAAAAACCAAAGAAGTTGTTATGCATACCAGAAGAATTATATTGACCAGCGGATCTACCAAAAAAGTTATTATCAGAACCAGAAGTATTTTTTCCGCCAGCAAAATAACCAAAAAAGTTGTTATGACAACCAGAATTTCTAATATTATATGATCCACTTCCTATACCTGCTGCCATTCCTATAAAATTGTTCCAGCTACCACAATTATTATAAGCACCTGCACCAAATCCTAAAAATATATTATTAACACCACCAACAGACATACCATATTCATCATTCCCTCCTCCTGCAAGTTCTCCTATAAAAATATTTCGTAAAGTATTAGAAGTCTTGCATCCAGCACCTTGTCCTATCATGATATCTTTATAACTACATGTAGAATTAAAACCAGCACCTGTACCCAATATTATACTACTTGCTACACGACAACCAAGTGAAGCAGCTTGACTTCCTAATATTACATTATCTCTAACAAAAGGTGAAGAACAATTATCGGAAATA
>JBIPLL010000147.1:0-6494 GCA_044368425.1 Beijerinckiaceae bacterium | reverse complement strand
TTGAAACCGGTTTCCGCAGTCGTCGGCACGTCCGGCAGGAGCGGGCTGCGCACCTTGTCCATGACGGCGATCACGCGCACCGCACCTGACTTGTGCTGGGTCAGCAATTCACCGATCGAATTGAAACCGACATCGACATGCCCCCCGAGCAAGGCGGTGAGCTGCGGGCCGCCGCCCTGAAAGTTGACAGTCGCCATGCGCGTTGCAGAGCCCTGCTGGAAGGCGATGTTGGCGAAGTGGCCCGTCGACATGAATCCGGTGGTGCCGCTGCGCAGCTTGCCGGGATTGGCCTTGCCCGCATCGACGAGGTCCTTGACGGTCTTGTAAGGGCTGTCCCCGCGCACGACGAGGCCGAACGGCGCGCCATAATACATCGCAATCGGCGCCAGCGCTTCGCGCTTGAAGGGCGACTGGCGTTCCGTGTCCAGATAGATGCTGGCGGCGGTGGGCAGCACGGACCAGACGAGCGTATGCCCGTCGGGCTTTGCATTGGCAGCCTCCGTGAGGCCGATCTGCATGGATGCACCGGGTCGGTTCACCACCTCGACCGGCACGCCGAGTTCCTTGGCGAGCAGCGGCGCGGCCAGACGCGCGGCAACATCGGTTCCTCCGCCCGCGGTCGAGGGCACGATCGTGACGATCGGACGTCCCTTGACCGGATAATCCTGCGCCAAGGCTGCGCCCGCCATCAGCAGCGTCGCGGCCATCGTCAACGCCAACCTGGTCGTTTTCATGCTTTCCTCCCTGTCTCGGTTCTTGATGCTTCGTTGGCATGGCGGCTTGTTGCCGCCTTCTAGGCATCCACCCGTCCGACCTCGGCATCGGCCGAAACCGCAGCGTCCACCGGAATACGGCGGAACTTCTTCAGCGAATTGAGCTTTTCGGGCAGTTGCTTGCCCGGGAACAGCGACGGCCACGCCGCGACCGTCACCTCGCCCACATAAAGATCCCCGCGCGCATCCAGCGAAATCGCATGGGGCGAGGTGAACTGGTCGGCACCGGTGCCCGGCCCGTTGCGACTGTCGAGCCGGCCCACTCGCTTGCCTGCCTGGAGGATCGTGATGCGCGGGCCGAGATTGGGCGTGTCGCGGTTCACCGCCATATAGGGCGCGATCTCACCGACAAAGCAGAGCGGGCATGGCCCTTGCGTCATGAAAAGCGCGCTGGGCCGGTGGAGGTTGTTCCATTGCGCTTCGTAGCGGCCCTCGCCGTCGAAGATCTGGATACGGTGGTTCTCGCGGTCGGCGACATAGACCATGCCGTCGGCGTCGCAATGGATGTTGTGCGGGAGGTTGAACTGCCCCTCGTCGGAGCCGGGACCGCCCCACGTCTTCAGCCATCTGCCGTCGGGCGCGTATTTGTGAACAGCCGCGTTGCCATAACCGTCGGTGACATAAATGTCGCCGTTGGGCGCGAGCGCGGTATGGGTGCAGCGATTGAACGGGCGGCAGGACATGGCAGGCGCCGCCGCACCGGGAATGCCGATCCGCAGTTGAAGCTTGCCGTCGAGCGTGCACTTGCACACCGTGTGCGAACCCTCGTCGGTGCAATAGATCGAGCCGTCATGGCCGATATGGACACCGTGCGGCTTGACGAAGAGGTCGCGGCCCCAGGTCGACAGAAAGTTGCCGTCGCGATCGAATACGACCATCGGGTCCGGCCCGCGGTTGAACGCGTAGACGCGATCCTGCCCGTCGACAGCTATGCCGGCGACCTCTCCGAGCACGATGCCTTCTGGTAACCTCGCCCAATCGGGCTGCGTCTCATAACGAAACTGCCCTTCCCCAAGGATTTGCGACATGCCTGCTACCATCCCGATCCGCACGGTGCGCGCGTCTTTTTCTCATTGAATGAGATTAAGCGATCAACCAATAAGAGATGTCAATCTGGAGAAGGCATGTCCTGCGGACAAGCAGGCCTGCTTTCCCGGCACGGCGACGACGTGCAAGATCCGCCCGGCACCAAGCCGGGGCGTGAACTTCCGACCCGTCGTTTGCGTCCGGGCGCGATTCATTTCAGGAAGCCGGGACAGTTTGCGAAAGCGAATTACCGGAAAGGCTCATGAGCGATATCGGTGCCATCAACCGCGTGCTGAAGCTGGTCAGCCTGCTGGCCGATCACCCGAACGTATCGGCGAAGGACGCCGCTGTTCTGCTGGGTTGGCCGGTCAGCACCACCCACCGCCTGCTGCGCAGGCTGGTCGAGCAGGAATTTGCCTCGCAGACCCGCAAGGGCAGCTTCGCACCGGGGGCCGAGTTGTTCCGCATCGCGGGCCGGCTCGGCGGGCAGGAGCCCTATCAGCGGATCGCTCAGCCGGTACTGGACGCGCTCTCCGCGCGTTTCAGGGAGACATCCCTGATTACCGTGCTCGAGCGGCGACAATTGCAAATGTACATCGCCATGTCGGCCGCGCCGCCGGATCCGATGCGTTATCTCATCGAACTCAACAGGGCCTCCCCACTCGTGTGGGGTGCCTCGGGCCGCGCCTTGCTGGCCTTCCTGACCACGAACGAGATCGAGCAGGCGATAGCTGCCTGTACCGTGCCCAACGTCATGGGTGAAGCGCTCGATCCGGGAAAGCTGCGTGCGCACCTCGCGCAGATCGCAACCGAAGGCTACAGCCTCACCCGCTCCCACCGCACGCTGAATTCCATCGGCATTGCCGTCCCGTTCTTCAATGCGGTCGGGGAGCCTGCCGGAGCACTCGGACTCCAGATCCCGGCCTTCCGCTTCTCTGAGGACGCATTGCCTGACATGGTCGCCGCCTTGAAGGAAGGCGCTGCCGTCATCTCGCAACAGATTGGCGCACGGATCGATCCGTGAGCAACACAGGCCCGGTAAAGCGTCGTTGAAACACGCAGAGGCTCCCCCGCGATCCCTCACATGAGGCACCGGGGGTCGATTATGTGCTCACCATGCGGACAATCCATGTTCGGCCGCGCCGATTGCTACCGCGAGACGAGCGGTGCCCAGCCTTTCAGCAAGGCAAAATTGCGCGACAAGACCACTGCCTACCGCCTCGACGGCGGCATGATACTCCTCAGCCTCACGGAAGCACGTGCCCGGATCGATACCGAAAACATATCAATGACCATATCAATCGGTATTAGACAAAATCATTCCTGCTGCAGTCTCATGAGCTCCTGCCAATGCTGCGCCCATTGGAGGGCGGGGGAGACAAGATGACTGTCAAGCACAAGGGAAATGCCGGCTTCATTTCGGACGACCGTATCGGTCCGGGGCCCCGGCCGATCGATCCGGCCATCATCGCGCGTTACAAGAAGCTGAACGACGCCACCGGGACGATTTCCGACATACTCGATGCAAGGGGCATCAAGGGGACGATCCCCGCGTCGCGGCTCAGGCCGACCATCGCGGATGCATGCATTGTCGGGCGGGCCGTGACGGTGCGCAACACGCCGCAGGTGCTCGACCCGTTCCACGCCGTCCAGCGCAACGACAACCTGATGTGCGAGGTCGAGGGCATCAATCAGGCCGATCCCGGCGATGTCCTCGTCATCCAGGGCCTCGAAGGCATTTCGAACATGGGCGGGATCATGGCTACGATCGCCTCGCGCCAGCAGCTCTCGGGCGCGGTGGTCGATGGCGGCGTGCGCGATGTCGGGCATTCGCGCAAGCTGGGCTTTCCGGTCTGGTCGAAGGATGTCTCCCCGATCACCGGCAAGTGGCGCTGCATCACCCAGGAGATCAATGGTCCCGTCTCGATCTACGGCGTCACGGTGCATCCGGGCGATCTCGTGGTCGCCGACGAGACGGGGATCTGCTTCATCCCGCAGGACATCATCGAGGCCGTCCTCGTGGAATGCGAGGCTGCGGACGCCAAGGAAATCGAATGGGTGGACAAGCTCAATGCGGGCCTGTCCATCCCCGATCTGGTCAAGCGGATCTACCAGAATTTCCCGCACCAGAAGAAGACCTGAACGAGCGGGACAACGCCTGACCGGCAGTCGGCGCCAGGCCGGCGCATTGACATACAGGGAGAGAAGCGGTGCTCAGGATTACTTCGCTTTGTGCTGCGCTCGCGCTCGCGCTCGGGGTCGCAACAGCAGCTTCGGCCCAGACGGCCGCTTATCCGTCAGGGCCGATCCAGTTGATCATTCCCTATCCGCCCGGCGGCTCGGAGGCGCTGGGGCGGCGCATCGCGGCGACCATGGCCAAGAATATCGGCCAGTCGATCATCATCAGCAACGTTCCGGGTGCATCAACCCAGACCGCCAGCCTCAAGGTCAAGGACGCCAAGCCGGACGGCTTGACGATGTATGTGTCGAGCCCCCCGGAACTCGCGACGGGGCCGGCCTTCTACGGGAAACTGCCCTTTGATCCGCTGAGCGACTTCACGCTGGTCTCCTTCCACGCCGAGGCGCCCTACATTCTTCTGATCAGCGGGAAGTTGCCGGCCAAGAACTACAAGGATTTCGTGGCCTATCTGCGCGCCAATCCGACGAAGGTCCGCTTCGGATCCTACGGGCCGCTCTCGCAGGTCGATATTCTCGCCCGCCGTTTCAAGAAGGAAACCGGCATCGATTTCGACATCGTGCCGTATAATGGAGGCGCACCGGCCTTCAACGCCCTGATGGGCGGCGAGATCGATGCGGTCTTCGCGACACCGATCCCCACGCGCGGCTTCATCGCGGAGGGCCGCATGGTTCCCGTCGCCGTCACGACCGAAACGCGATCCAAGCGTTTCCCCGACGTTCCGACGCTGAAGGAGGTCGGCATGCCTATTGTGGATTCCGCATCCTACGGCATTGCAGGGCCAAAGGGACTCTCGAAGGAGATCGTCGACTTCTGGAGCCGTGAGTGGACGAAGGCCATGAACGATCCCGAGACGAAGGCCTTTATCGAGGACATGGGCGTCGCCATCATCGCCAGCACCCCGGATCAGTTCCGGACCTGGCTTGAGGACAACACGAAGCTCTGGGCACGCCTGTCGGTCGAGCTCGGCATCGACAAGAAGCAGTGACATGATCCGCCTGCGCAGCCCGAAGAACGTCCTGGCCGGGCTCCTCTTTCTGGGCTTCGCAGGCCTGATCGCGCATCAGGCCTCCCAGCTCGAGGCCGGCACGGCCTCGCGGATGGGGCCGGGCTATTTCCCGATGCTGCTTGCGCAGATCCTGGGCCTTCTTGGCCTTGCGATCCTCACGAGTGGCTTCCGGACCAATGGCCCCGCCCTGCCGAGGGCGGACTGGACGGGGCTCGGGCTCGTCACAGCCGCGGTTCTGTCCTTCGGTTTTCTGCTGGAACGGGCGGGCTTCCTCGCGGCGGTGTTCGTTTCCGCGGCCTTGTGCGTTGCCGCAAGCCGCCCGGTCAGGCTCATTCCCTCGATTGCCCTCGTCGGCGGGCTCATCGTCTTTTGCGTCGCCGTCTTCGTCTGGGGGCTCAAGATCCCAGTGCAGCTCATACGCTGAGATCGGGAGCAGCCCGCGCATGGCAGAGGACCGGGGTTTTCGATGATCGACAATCTCCTGCTCGGCTTCTCCGTCGCGCTCTCGGTGGAAAACCTGATCTATTGCCTGACAGGGGCAGTGCTTGGCACCCTGATCGGGATCCTGCCGGGCCTGGGGCCGGCAGCGACGGTGGCACTGCTGCTGCCCATTACCTTCACGATGTCGCCTGTCTCGTCCTTCATCATGCTGTCGGGGATCTATTACGGCGCGCAATATGGCGGCTCGACGACGGCAATCCTGCTGCGCATGCCAGGCGAGATGTCCTCTGTCGTCACAGCTCTCGACGGCCACGAGATGGCCCGCAAGGGGCAAGCCGGCAAGGCGCTGGCCACGGCAGCGATCGGTTCCTTCATCGCCGGCAGCATCTCGGTCTTCCTGCTGGTCTTCTTCTCCCCGCCATTGGCCGAGATCGCCATCAATTTCGGGGCACCCGAATATTTCTCCGTGATGGTTCTGGGCCTGATCGTCGCGGTCACGCTCGCCTCGGGCTCTGTCCTGAAGGCTCTCGCGATGGTGGTCCTGGGACTGGCGCTGGGCGTCGTGGGTCAGGACCAGTTCTCGGGCGAGTTCCGCATGACCTTCGGCCTGCGGGAGCTTTCGGGCGGGCTCGACTTCGTTGCCGTCACGATGGGACTGTTCGCGCTGTCGGAAGTCGTGCGCAACCTGTCGCAGGCCACCGAGCGGCACATCGTGACCCAGAAGCTCACGGGGCTATGGCTCAACTGGAGCGACTTCAAGCGCATCGTCCCGCCGATCCTGCGCGGAACGGGGATCGGCTCCGCACTGGGCGTCCTTCCGGGCGGCGGCGCGGCCATCGCCGCCTTCGTGTCCTATTCGACCGAAAAAAGCCTGAGCAAGACGAAGGACGCGTTTGGAAAGGGGGCCATCGAGGGCGTGGCAGGGCCGGAGGCGGCGAACAACGCGGCCGCCCAGACGTCCTTCATCCCGATGCTGACACTCGGGATTCCGGCCAATCCCGTCATGGCCCTTCTCATCGCGGTGCTGATCATCCAGGGCATCACCCCG
>JBIPLL010000109.1:0-7414 GCA_044368425.1 Beijerinckiaceae bacterium | reverse complement strand
CGGCCATGTCGATCCCACGACGCATGGCGTGGTGCCGCCCATTCACGTGGCGACCACCTATCTGCGCGATCCCGACAATGCCTATTCGACGGGCTACATTTATGGTCGGCCCGACAATGCCACGGTGCGTGACGCGGAGGGCCTGATCGCCCGGCTCGAACAGGCCGAACAGGCCATGCTGTTCGCATCGGGGATGGCGGCGGCGACGGCCGTTTTCCAGGCGCTCGATCCCGGCGACCATGTTGTCGCGCCGAAGGTGATGTACTGGGCCCTGCGGAACTGGCTCCTGACGGAGGCGGCGCGCTGGGGCATCCGCACCGATTTCGTCGAGATGGACGATCTTGCGCAGGTCCATGCCGCCGTCATTCCCGGTCAGACGAAGCTTGTCTGGGTGGAGACGCCGTCGAACCCGCTGTGGACGATCAGCGACATTGCCGGGATTGCCGCCATCGCGAAACATGCCGGCGCGCGTGTCGCGGTCGATTCGACCTGTGCCAGCCCTGTCCACACGCAACCGCTGCGGCTTGGCGCCGACATCGTGATGCATGCCGCGACCAAGGTGCTCAACGGGCATTCGGACGTGGTGGCGGGCGCGCTTGCGACCGCGCGACTGGACGCGTTCTGGAGCCGGATCGCGACGATCCGGAAGGGGCAGGGGGCGATCCTGGGGCCATTCGAGGCCTATCTTCTGACGCGGGGCCTGCGCACGCTTTATGTGCGCGCCACGCGGCAGGCGCAGAGCGCAATGGAGCTTGCGACGCGGCTTGCCGCGCATCCCCATGTCGCGCGCGTGCTCTATCCCGGCCTGCCGCAGCATCCGGGCCATGACCTTGCTGCCCGGCAGATGCAGGATGGCTTCGGCTACATGATGTCGGTTCAGGTCAGGGGCGGTGAGGGGGCGGCCATCGCCACGGCCGCGCAGGTGAAGCTCTGGAAGCGGGCGACGTCGCTTGGCGGCGTCGAGAGCCTGATCGAGCATCGCGCGTCGATCGAGGGCGCAGGCTCGCCCTGCCCGCCGGATCTCCTGCGCCTCTCGGTCGGCATCGAGCATATCGACGACCTGTTCGGCGACCTCGATACGGCGCTGCGATTCGCGCATGGTTGACCGGGAAGCCTATTCCCGAAGCGCGCCTGCCAGCACAGCCTCCTCGACACTTGCCAGGACGGCATCCCGGCGCGTGCCGACCACGAAAAGGACGATGCGCCGCTCACCTGCCTGGCGCACGGCCATGGCGGCCGTGATGGCGGGCGGTCCATCCGGCGCCGGATCGCGCGGCTGCATGGTCAGGACGAGGCGCGTCGTCTGGCCCTGAATGGAGCCCTGCCGTCCGCCCTCACCTGTAAAGACGACCGGGGGCGCCTTTGCCCGACTTCTGCCCGCTGCATCGCGCCGGGCCTCGCGGCTGGTGAGGTCGAGGGCGAGCCGGGCGGGATCGGCCACCAGCGCGTCGAGTTCGCGCGCGGCCTGCCCGTGCATGACGAGCCGGGCTGCGACCAGACGGCGTGGGCAAGCGTCCTCGCGGCAGAGCGTGATGGCGCTGACTGAGGTCTCGCCACGCTCGATCCAGGCTGGCACCGGGAGATTGAGCGCCGGCGAGCCTGTCGGCAGGCCCGGAATGGTCGGCGGAAAGGCGATGGCGGGGCCAAGCGCCAGATCGGAGGCACGCGGCAGAAAGGCGAGGTCACAGCCCGCAAGCGCCAGCGACAGGCCCAGCGCGAGCATCGGGACACGAAAAACCCGCCAGAGGCTTCGGCGCCCGGCGGGTTGTTCAGGACTGAAGGGCCGCGCGATCATGCTGCGCTCAAGACCGCACGCGGCGCGAGGTTCCCGCCGCGCCCGTCCTCGATGCAGCGGCGTTCACTGCACCAGGCGCGGGCCGTTATGCCCCGGGTTCTCGCTCTCGCCGAGAATGCCGAGACGGCGCGCCACTTCGGAATAGGCCTCGATCAGGCCGCCGAGATCGCGGCGGAAGCGGTCCTTGTCCATCTTGTCGTTCGACTTGATGTCCCAGAGCCGGCAGGAATCCGGGCTGATCTCGTCGGCGACGACGATGCGCATCATGTCGCCTTCCCAGAGCCGGCCGCATTCCATCTTGAAGTCGACGAGGCGGATGCCGACGCCAAGGAAGAGGCCGGACAGGAAGTCGTTGACGCGAATGGCGAGCGCCATGATGTCGTCGATTTCCTGAGGAGTGGCCCAGCCGAAGGCCGTGATGTGCTCTTCCGAGACCATCGGATCGCCCAGCGCGTCGTTCTTGTAATAGAACTCGATGATCGAGCGGGGCAGCTGGGTGCCCTCCTCGAGCCCGAGGCGCTGGGCGAGCGAACCGGCCGCCACGTTGCGCACGACAACCTCGAGCGGGATGATCTCCACCTCGCGGATCAGCTGCTCGCGCATGTTCAACCGACGGATGAAATGCGTCGGCACGCCGATATTGTTGAGGTTGGTGAAGATGTGCTCGGAGATGCGATTGTTCAGCACACCCTTGCCGTCGATCACCTCATGCTTCTTGGCATTGAAGGCAGTTGCATCATCCTTGAAGTGCTGGATCAAAGTTCCGGGCTCCGGTCCCTCGTAAAGGACCTTCGCCTTGCCTTCGTAAACGCGACGGCGGCGATTCATCGGCGTATACCGTGTCTTGAGGAAATCCATGCGTGACCGGGCTCCCGTGAACGATCCGCGGCACGAAAAAACGGAGCGAAACGCAACCGTCGTCCCGCCCCCGTGAGGTCGATCCGCACCGAACGCTATCCCATCGGTCCGATCATGACAACGAAGGCGATCCCAGAGCCTGCCCGCAGGCGTGCCAGGCACCCCGTTGCGGCGCAGCATATGGACGGGCATCGTGGCAAAAGCAAGCCGCGAATCGCCCGCCACCTCTAGCGAAGGGGCTGTCGGGCTTCTATATCGCGTCAGATGAGGGCCGAATTTCGGAACCAACGTGCCCCAGAAGCCGGAGACAGAATCATCATGACGACCTTCGACAAGCGCCAGGACGGTTTCGAAAAGAAATTCGCGCATGATGAGGAACTTCGCTTCAAGGCCACGGCCCGGCGCAACAAGCTGCTGGGTCTCTGGGCCGCTGAAAAGCTCGGCAAGACGGGCGCCGATGCGGAAGCCTATGCCAAGAGCGTCGTGATGGCCGATTTCGAGGAGGTCGGCGACGACGACGTCTTCCGCAAGGTTCGCGGCGATTTCGATGCGCAGGGTGTCGATCAGTCCGACCACCAGATCCGCCGCACCATGGACGAACTCCTCCACACCGCGATCGAGGCGATCAAGGCCAGCGGCTGACGCCTTCGCGCCGAACAGGACAGCCCAAGACCGTGCACGGCCCGCTTGCGCATCGCGGCGGGCCGTTTGCATGTCGGCCAGTGCGAGTTGTGTCCCGCGCGTTTTCCGCGGGACGGGCGTTCGCCTTTGCGCCTCGACGCAGGCTGTGCACAGCATTACCCCTGTCGAACCGGGCGCGCTGACGCCCGGACAACCGGGGGAGCCGTTCCATGACCGTCATCGCGAGCCTCGCCAAGCGTCTGTCAGCCGGCGAGGCGCTTGTCAGCGCCTGGTGCGGTCTTCCCGAGCCGATGATCGCGGGCCTTCTGGCGCGTGAGGATTTCGATGCGGTGACCCTCGACATGCAGCATGGCAGCGTCGAGCTCGAGACGGTGATCCGGGCTGTTCCGCTCGTGCAGGCAGCCGGCAAACCGCTCGTGGCGCGCATCCCGGTCGGGGCTTTCCCGACGGCCTCGCGGCTTCTCGATGCGGGTGTGTCGGGCGTTATCGCGCCGATGATCAACAGCGTCGAGGATGCACGCCGCTTTGCGGGCTTCATGAAGTTTCCGCCGATGGGGGAACGTTCCTGGGGCGCCTATGCCGGGCTCGCCGCCTCGGGCCTCGACGGCAACGGCTATCTCAAGGCGTCAAACGGCTTCAGCGTGGCCTTTGCCATGATCGAGACGCGCGAGGCCATGGCCGCGCTCGACGACATTCTCGCGGTGACGGGAATTGACGGCGTCTTCATCGGCCCTTCCGACCTGTCGATCGCGCTGTCGGGCGGGTCGAGGGTCGATCCCTCGGCTGCGGAGGTGACGCAGGCGATCGCACATATCATCGGGCGCGCACGCGCCGTAAACAAGCCGGTCGCCGTCTATGCCCATATCCCAGAACGCGCCGCAGAGCTTCTTGGCATGGGCGCGCAGTTCGTGACAGTGACGAGCGATTCCGGCATGCTCAAGGCCGGCGCGCAGGCAGCACTTCGCGTGGCGCGCGGGTGAATTCACGGGTGCCGGAGCGCGGCCAGCACGAAGTCGCGGCCCTGTTCGAGGCCGGTTTCGTCGATGCCATGGGCAAGGCCGCTGCCGAGGTGCCACTGCACGGGCACGTCGAGTGCCGCGAGGCCCTTCGTCGACATGAAGAGGGCGGTCGGCGGCACCACCTCGTCGGCATCGCCATGAATGAGAAAGACGGGAGGCCGGGTGCGAATCTCATGGGCCATGGATTCCGGGGGCTGGCCGGTGGGGCCCACGAGCAGCCCCGAATAGCCGAGGATCGCGGCTGGACCCGGCTGGCGGCGCAGGCCCACATGCAGCGCCATCATCGTCCCCTGGCTGAAGCCGACAAGGACGAGCCGGTCGTGTGGCAGGTTCAGGCGGGCAAGCTCGAGGTCGATAACCCGGTCAAGCGCGGGTGCTGCCGCATTGACGCCGCGCCACATCTCGTGCGGATCGCGGAAGGTGAGGGGAAACCATTCCCGCCCGCCCCCTCCCATGCCGCAAGGATCGGGCGCATGCGGCGCGGCAAAGGCGATATCGGCAAAGGCAGCGGGCGCGCCCTGCCTCCAGGCCGAGGCGATCTCGATCAGGTCGTCGCCGTCGGCGCCATAGCCGTGGAGCAGCATGACGAGGGCCCGCGCGGGTCCGGACAAGGCGGGCAGCCGGGGCATCTGAGCGGGGTCGTGCGCAGTAGTTGCAAAGCCGATCATTTTCTGATTCCCGACGTCAGGCGCCGACGCCTTCACGCGCCTTCATGACATGATAATGGGCCCAGAGCATCTTGGCGGCTGCGCCGCGCCATGGGCGCCAGCGTTGCGCGAAGTCCAGAAAGTCCTTTTCACGGGGGCGGGCCGGCAACTCACAGGCGTCGCGCGCCGCCTCCTGCAAGGCGAGGTCGCCTGCGGGAAAGGCGTCGGCATGGCCAAGGCAGAACAGCAGATAGATCTGTGCCGTCCACGGGCCGATACCCGGCAGGGCGACGAGTGCCTCCTGCGCCGCGTCGGCGGGCCAGCCCGCGAGCGCGTCGAGCGGAACGGCGCCGGCCGTCAGCTGCTCGCCCAGGCTGCGCAGCGTGCGGATCTTGGGGCGTGAAAGGCCGCAGGCCTTGAGGTCCTCATCGCTTGCGGCGAGGAAGGTCGCCGGCGTCAGCGGCGACAGGCGTTCATCGAGCCGGGCCCAGATGGCGCGGGCGCTGGCCACGGACAATTGCTGGCCCACGACGATCCAGGCGAGGCCGGGAAAGCCCGGCTCGCGGCGCCGCAGGGCCGGCCGCAGCCCCGAGCCATGGAGCCGGGCCATGACGGGGCATTGCGCCGCCAGGGCCATGATGGCGGCGTCGAGATGCTCCTGTGTATCGAGGCCTCGGCTCAATCGTCATCTCCGGGTTCGGGCTGGCTTCAGGCCAGACAAGGCTTTTCACGCTCGCCAAGGCCCGCTAGGCCATGGTTTGCCATGACACAACCCGTTTTCCGCTTCGCGCCCAGTCCGAACGGTCGGCTGCATCTGGGACATGCCTATAGCGCGCTGTGCAATCTTGCGGCGGCGCGGGCGGCTGGCGGGCGCTTCCTCGTGCGTATCGAGGATATCGACATCATCCGTTGTACGCCCGCACTCGTGGACGGTGCCCTCTCGGACCTCGCCTGGCTCGGGATCCGCTCCGATTGCCCGGTGCGGCGGCAATCGGCTCACCGGCCGCTGTATATACGACATGCGCAGCGGCTGAGGGAGCTTGGCCTGCTTTATCCCTGCCTGTGCTCGCGTGCGGAGATCGCGCGCGAGGTCGCAGGCCGTCGCGACCATCCGCGCGATCCCGATGGCGCGCCGCTTTATCCCGGAACCTGCCGCAATGATCCGCCATCATCGGAGCGGCTGGCTGCCGAGGGGCCGCCTGCGTGGCGGCTCGACATGGGCAAGGCTCTCGCGGCAGCAGGCCCCGAGCCGCTTGTGGCAAGTTTCGTCGGCGATGACGGGCAGTCCCGGCAATGCATGCTCGATCCCGCCATCTGGGGCGACGTGGTGCTCGTGCGCAAGGATATCGGCACGAGCTATCATCTCGCGGTGGTGGCCGACGACGCCCTGCAGGGCGTGACGGACGTCGTTCGCGGCACCGATCTCGAGGCCGCGACCGCCGTCCATGTGCTGCTGCAGCGGCTTCTGGCCCTGTCGACGCCGCGCTACCGGCATCACCGGCTCGTCCTCGACGATGGCGGCGAGAAGCTCGCCAAGAGCCGGGGCTCGCCGGCTCTGGCGGATCTGCGGGCGCAGGGCTCGAGCCCCGAAGATATCCGGCGCAGGCTCGGCTTTCCCGCCGGTCTCGCCTGATCAGCGGACGCCGAGGAACCAGAGCCAGAACACCGTGCTGAACAGCGACAGCGCGGTCGAGACCGCGATGCTGCTCGAGGCCAGGCCGATCCCCGTCCGGTAGCGTTCGGCAAAGAGATAGACGTTGATACCCGATGGCGAGGCCGCGAAAAGCACGGCCACGCCCGCCCAGGCCGGCGGCATGGCAAAGACCTTCGTCGCCAGAATCCAGACCGCGAGCGGGTGCACGATCAGCTTGAGACAGGTGATCGCGGCCGGCATCCGCCAGTTCTCGCCGACGCCGTAGCGACGCAGGGCGACACCCATCGCGATCAGGGCGCAGGGGATGGCGGCGGAGGCGATCATCTCGACGATCCGCCAGACGGGCTGCGGCACGGCGCCTGCGGGCAGCAGCTTGACCAGAACCGCAAGCCCAATCCCGACGAGGATCGGATGGGTGGCTAGCCGCCGCCCGACCGTGACGAGCGAGGCGCCGCGCCCCTCGATCAGGAGGGTGGCGACGGTCATCGTGATCGGCAGGTGGATGGCGATGAGCAGGAAGAGCGGCACCGCGCCTTCCGACCCGTAGGCGCGCAGGATGAGCGGGACGCCGACAAAGACCGTGTTGGCCTGCCCGGCCGCGAAGCCCGCCACGACGCTTTCGCCCCATGGCAGGTCGAGCACCCGTCGCGCGATCAGCATGGCCAGGGTCCAGACCACCGTCACGCCCAGGAAATAGGCGGCCCAATAGCCGGTCGGGTCGACCTCGAAGGCCGGTGTCTGGCCCAGGGTCTTGATGATGAGGCAGGGGATTGCCAGCGCGAACACGAAATCGGACAGG
>JBIPLL010000640.1:0-5183 GCA_044368425.1 Beijerinckiaceae bacterium | reverse complement strand
GGCTTTTGTGGGAAGGGCCGCCCTACTCGCTCCTGATCCGAGCCACGGAGCGGCGCGATTTGGTTCTCGTGACCACACCCACGCTCATAGCCGAACTCAGTGATACCCTTGCTCTGCCGAGGTTTCGGCGGCGGATTGCTGATGCCGCAATGTCGATTGAACAGTTGGTGGCTGCCTACCGCGACGCAACGGGTCTTGTGACACCTCACGATGTGCCTCGAGTCGTCACCGACGATGTGGACGATGACCACGTCATCGCCGCGGCCGTCGCCGCACGGGCGCAATTCATCGTGACCGGCGACCGCGCGCATCTGCTGCCCATCGGCTCGCACGGTGAGATCGCAATCATCTCGCCGCGACAGTGCCTCGATCTGCTCGGGCCCTGAAGTTGCACCAGTGCTGCTTCTTGGTGCAGCAAGCACTGGCTGAAGGCGGGCAACCGCAACGGCGGTGGTAAACGCCGCCGGGCGTCATGACGCCGTCGGCATGGTTGCGGAAGGAATGACGCAAGAGGACATTCTTCGAGCGTTTCCCGATCTGCAGGCGGAGGACGTTCATGCGGCGCTCGCTTACGCCGCTGAGGCGGTGCGAGAGCGAGAACTTCCGCTGCTGCACGCGTCATGAGATTCCTCATCGACAATGCTCCTTCACCGGTCGTCGCAGAAGGCCTGCGGCAAGCAGACCATGACGCAATTCACGTCAGGGATCTTGGGCTTGCAGCTGCGGATGATGAAACACTTTTTTGAGCACGCGGACCGCGATCAACGGGTTATCGTCTAAGCGGATACCGACTTCGGCGCCATTCTCGCCATGCGAAACGCGGCGAGTCCGTCGGTAATTCTGTTTCGTGGAGCGACACCCCGAAACCCGATCGGCCGGGTCAAGCTGTTGATCGCCAACGTTGCCTCGATAGCGTCGAGTATCGAACGCGGCGCCGTCGTGGTGTTAGAACCCTGCGAATCAGGGTCCGCTCGCTGCCAATGAGCTCTTTGTAGAACTCACCGCGTCATCGCCTTGCAGGCGTCTTGGCACGTCCGGCACGCTGCCGCGCACGCCTTGCAGCAGGGCTCATCGCCGCATTTCGTGCATTCGGTGGCGCACTGCTCGCACGCCTCCTCGCAGACCTCGCACATCTCCTCGGCCATGGCGGAGTCGTACTCCATGAGCGCCACGCATGCCCGGCAGGTATCGATGCAGGTCAGGCAGGTTTTCTCGCAGCCGGGGCAGTCGCAGCCCACGATGCATTCGCGGCATGCCCGGAGGCACTCGTTGCAGGCTGTGATGCACGCGTCCTTGGTGGCGGCGTCGGTGTGCGTCGCATCCGCGGCGTAGGCGGCAGCTGGCAGCGTCACGGCGGCGGCGAAAACGAAACGCATCACGAGCGGCGTGGTCAGCGACAGCATGGTTTGGCCCTTTTCAATGACGGGTAGATGAGGCGGAAGCGGTCGCCCGAACTCTACGCAGCCCCGAGGCCGGCTCGCCAACGGCCTAGCTGATCTCCGGCCGACGGGCGTCGTAGTCCGATCGGCCCTTTGGATTTTTCACGGCAGGGGCGGTGCCTTCGGGTGTCGCCCCTGCCTTCTTTTTTTCACGGAAGGTCCCATGGTGAAAATCACCACATTCAACGACCGCCCGGTACGGCATGTTCGCTACATGCCCGACGGTTCGGTCATTCTCAAACTCTTCGAGCGTCGCCCCAACGGCCGTGCTCGCCATTTCCGCGTGTCGCTGGCCCAGTGGCTGGCCGGCCGCGGTGTCTATCTCTTGGAAAGCCACGCATCGCAGCGGGCCCAGGCCCGGCAACTCGCCCGCCGCCGCTGTGGATGAAGCAAACGCCGGGTAATTCGGCGGTGTAAGTAACCGGGAATAGGTGCGTTGTCCGAACGGATAACGCCCTTATTCCCGGTTCCTCACACCGGTGGTTTCCCAGGGCTTTTCGCAGGAAACTTTCCTGCTGCCTTGCGCGCGCCGGGGGCCTGCGGCGCCCAGCGAGAATTCTACCCCTTGGCGAGCGCGTGGATTTTCCGCAGATCGACGATCCCCTTCGCCCCCAGCCCTTCGCGCCCTCCGGGACCGCGGGCCGGAACGCCTCGTAGAAGCGAAGGCCGCGCAGCGACGACCGCCGTGTGGAGCAACGTGTTCATGGCGATCGCTCGCGCCCAGGGAGCCGCAAGCGGCTTTCGTCGATGACGTAGTCCAAGATATCGATGCCAGCGGCGAATTCCTCGGCGAGATGAACAATGTCGGCGCGGTTGTAAGGCTGTGAGATGGTGTGCATCTGCAGCGCTGCTGTCACGGTGCCATCTGCTGCCATCACGAGGTCGAGATTCGGGTCCCCTTCATCTCCGATGCGGACGAGCCGCAGATTGCCGGCGTCGTCCGGCGGCGGATCGCTCGTGCGCCGGAGTGATCCCAACGGATATACGTCGGGCGCCGTGATGGTCAGTTGGCCCGCCGCGACTGTCAGCCTGATTCGCACCCTGTTTTCACCGGAGGCATTCTCATACCGGCCCGTTGGCAGTTCGAAATCGATGAAGCCGTTTCCTTGGCCGCCCGGATCAGCCGCCCCAGCCTCGCATGCAGTATCGGTCACGGTGTAGACAAGCCCGCCATCGATCAGCGGCGATTCAAGCATCTCGAGGTTCCATCGCGGTCCGCCTGGAATGTTTCGTGAGGAATTCATGTCAGAGCACGTCCCCCCGCGGCGCGAAACGCGGCTCGATGCCGCTGAAGCCCTGAATCGTGAGCCGGCCCGCCATGAAGGATCGCTCAAGGATCTGCCCGACTCTGATGTATCCGCACCATGTGATTATTTTTGAGATCTGCGCGCAATCGTCGATTCCGAGGTCCGCGCATTTGTGGATGATGCCATCGACTTCATCCCTCGAGAGCGAGACATACCGCCCTTCGTCCGCGTCGTAGTGCAGGTCGTCGGCAGCGATGAGCACGTTGATGATCCGGCTTTGGTTCATGGGTTCGGTATTCCTTGGTTTCCGCCCTGATCGGTTTGGAGGGAGCCGCCGCTCATCAGGGTGTCGCGCAGCGTCTTCACGGGCCGGCGGGGCAGGCTCATGAGGTTCGCCAGAGTCGCCGTTTGCGCCGGGGCCTTCGGATTGTTCTTGGGGAGTGTCGATCGATTCAGCCTCGTCGTGTTGGTGTCGGGAGCAATGGACCCAGGAGCCGGGTTGGTCAGGCGGCTGCGGCTAGACGTCATGTCGCCATCCGCGACCCGGGTCCGCTTCAAGACTGCTGGCCAGCCGTGAATCCCCTTACCCAACCACCACGCCTCGACCTGTCGGCATCGGCACGCAGTCGCTCGAGCATCATCGCGAGCGCCGTCGCCGTTGCATCGTCAAGGGCACCGAGGCCCGACTGCAGGGCCGGCGACGAACCCATGCAAAGGCGGACCACGCGGACCAGCCGCACGTGCCCGTGGGACGGGGATGGATTCCGGACGCCCGTCGAAACTTCTTGGGTCTGGCCCTCGCTGCTTATCTGATCTTCTAGATTCTGCGATTTCATCGTTGGTCCTTTCAGGTTTGGGGAAAAATTCAATCGGAAGGGCGATCTCTTGCTCGGCGGTGGTTCTGGACCGCCGTGAGGCAGGCACGAGGCTGGGCACACGGCGTCGCTAGAACCAGGGTCACGGCTGCACGGTCGCTGGCGGCGGGACCACCGTGACCGACTGCAGTGCCGCAGGCGGACAGGTCGGTATCGCCGGCATGAAAGCCGCCGTTGTGGTCTTTGTGGAGATTCCGGCGAAGTGCAGGATCCGGCTGGTCAGGTCGTAGAAGACCGGGGTCCCTCGACATTCGTCTCCGACCGCATCGACGCGGTGAATCCGCGCCGGCTCGGCGTTGCCCAGGGGCACCATCGGTATCCTGCTCGCAGCCGTCCGGCGGGGGTTGCGTGTTGTCCATCGGGCGTACTTCGTTGTCGCGGGGGGTGGTCGGGCTCTCGTGGTTGGCCAGGGCAAGCGCGATCAGGCTCGCGCGGGAACACGGGGGGTGGGAAACTCCTTGATCTCGGCGCCGTCGAGCCGATCGCCCATGCCGCTTCGGGGACCAGCCGACTGCTTGAAGAAGAAGGCCGTCCCGGAGGCCCGGCACTTGGCGAGCAGATCCCGCGCCCACTGGTGGTCTGCCGGCCGCCAGCCCTTGCCCGATTCGCCGCCCCACAGCACCCAATCGATTCCCTCCAAGTCAATCGCATCAGCGACCGGCCCCAAGGCCGGCTCGATCGACAGGAACCGCACGGCCGCGTTGACGGCCTGCAGATGGCCGATGCGGTCCGCGTGCTGGTCGCTCTCCACGGTCGTTCCCAGCCACACGCCGGACCAGAACTCACCCCAGGTCTCCGGGAGGCAGTCGGCGATGCGCTCCGGCCTCTTGGTACAGAACTGAAACGTCAGGATATCGCGGGTCTGGTCAACCAAGTCCCAGATCCGCGGCCGAGCAGCGTTGACCGTCGGATGGTCCTCGAAGAGGTCGTAGAGACTGTTGCCAAAGACCCGTACCCGCTGGCCGGTTTTACGGGCCTGCCGTGCCCAACGCAGCAGCTGCTTCGAGAGTTCGGCGCTGGTCTCGTACCGGGGGTTCCCGGCTCCCCAGACGGGTCCGCCGAGGAACCGCTTGAACTTCGTCGCGGCCATCTGCTCCGCGTAGCAGTGCCGGCACCCCTCACTCACGCGGGCGCAGCCGATGATGCCGTTCCAGGTCCGGTCCGTCCACGAGATCCCCGTCTTCACTCCCATCGCTCGTTCCTCTGACGCCTTGCTCGATCTGCCGGTCGCACGACCAGCACGACGGAGAGCATGCCCGGCAGGCCTACCGTTTTTGGGAAGGCCCGGCAGGCCGGGAAAACCAGGGGTTGCCGCCTTCAGAGGCGGACCGATCCGGCGCAGTCAACGCCCTGCTACCGAGGGCTGAGGCGGTCCCCAGCGTCTTCGCGGGAGATACCCGCCGGGTCGCTTCGTCATCATGGCTGTCGACGGCCACGACCTTGTCGGGGGACCCGCGGCCGCTCACCACGGCGATGTTCGACGGGTCGATCCCGCGGCGGTCGGCTAGCAGGGCGACGACGGTCGCGGGGTCAGAGCACGTCCTCCGGCAGCGCGAAATGCGGCTCGATACCGCTGCAACCTCTCCCTGTCGGAACTGCCCAGTGAGTGACCGCGTCCTGTT
>JBIPLL010000107.1:0-7448 GCA_044368425.1 Beijerinckiaceae bacterium | reverse complement strand
CGCCATCCTTGATGAAGAAGACATTCGCGCCGGTGCATTCGGCGATATTGCCTTCCCAATCGAGCATCAGCGCATCGGCATAGCCCTTGCGCTCGGCCTTCTGCTTGGAGATCGAGCAGATCATGTAGAGCCCGGCCGCCTTGGAATGGCAGGGCGCCGTCATCGGGTCCGGCCGGCGATACTCGGCCATGTCGAGCCGGATGCCCTTCAGCCGCTGGGCGGGATCGAACATGCTGGGCCATTCCCAGGCCGCGATGGCGACATGGATCGTGTTGTGCTGGCCCGAGACAGCCATCATCTCGGACCCGCGCCAGGCGACAGGCCGAACATAGGCATCGACGAACCCGTTCTCGCGCAGGACGAGGTTCTTGGCTGCGTCGATCTCGGCGACCGAATAGGGGATCGTGAAATCGAGGATCTCGCCCGACTTGTGGAAGCGCTGCGAATGCTCGGTGCACTTGAAGATCACGCCGCCATAGGAGCGCTCGCCTTCGAACACGCAGGACCCGTAATGCAGGCCATGGGTCAATACGTGGATCTTCGCATCCCGCCAGGGCACGAGCTTGCCGTCGAACCAGATGACACCATCACGCTGGTCGAAGGGAATGACGGACATGGCACTCCTCCAGGGGGCGGACTTGGGGTCGGGCAGGCCTTGCCGACGAGGCAAGCGGGGCGCTCCACGCACGAATACTGCCCGATATAGCCGCTTCCGGTTCTTTCCTGTCGTGGAACGGGCTTGACGAGTAACAATGGCGCTGGAATATGTCAACAACGCTGACTTAAATCGCACCGGAAACCGCCGGGCGTCGTGTCCGGAGGCCAGCATGTCGGGCGCCAAGGCCGCTATCCCGAAGGCCGCTATCCCGAAGGCCGCTTCCACCGGTCCCGCGCCGGACAAGCCGGACCTCGCGGCGGCCATCGATTTCGAGCTGATCGAACTCTTCTTCTTTGCCTATCGCGACTTTGTCGCAGATCCGGACCGCAATCTGGCCGATCTGGGTTTCGGCCGGGCGCATCATCGCGTCCTGCATTTCGTCAACCGTCAGCCCGGCCTCACGATCGCCGAATTGCTCGATATCCTGCAGATCACGAAGCAGAGCCTCAATCGTGTGCTGAAGGAACTCGTCGAAACCGGCTATGTCGAGCAGCGGGCCGGCAATATGGACCGCCGCCAGCGCCTGCTTTTCGCCACGCCCAAGGGGCGGGCTCTTGCGATTTCGCTGGCCCGCCTCCAGGCAGACCGGATCGCGCGCGCCCTGACTCAGGCGGGGAGCGAGGCACGCGATCGCGTTGCGGCCTTCCTCACCGCGATGCAGGATGTTCCGCGTCCGGACACGACGGACAACCCGGCTGCGCCAGGCGCGTCCGCATCGGGCGCTTCGACAGGAAAATCGGGATGAACTGGAGACCGGCATGAACCCATCTCGCCTGCCGGCGCCGCCCGCCGACGATGCCGCCCACATTCTCGTGGTCGATGACGACCGAAGGCTGCGCGAATTGCTGGCCCGGTTCCTGGCCGAGCAGGGCTACCGCATCACCACCGCCGCCAACGCACTCGATGCGGAAGGCAAGCTGCAGCATTTCGACTTCGATTGCCTGGTGCTCGACGTAATGATGCCCGGTGAGAATGGATTTGCCTTCGCCCGGCGGCTGCGCCAGACCTCGCGCGTGCCGATCCTGATGCTGACCGCCCGCTCGAATTCCGCCGACCGCGTGACGGGGCTTGAGATCGGTGCCGACGATTATCTGCCCAAGCCCTTCGAGCCTCGCGAACTGATCCTGCGTCTTGCCAATATCCTCAAGCGGTCGCAGGCGCAGCCCGAGCGCGCGGCCGAGCGTGTGGCGCCGGAATTCGTGCGTTTCGGGCCCTTCATCTACCGCCTTGAGCGCGGCGAACTGCGTCAGGGAGAGGACATCGTCCGCCTGACCGAGCGCGAGCGCGAATTGCTGACGCTGCTGGCCCGCCGCGCCGGCGAGCAGGTGCCGCGCGAGGATCTGACCGGCCCCGGCGCAACCGATGCGGCGAGTGAACGCAACGTGGACGTGCAGATCAACCGCCTGCGTCGCAAGATCGAGCAGGATCCGGGCAACCCGGTCTTTCTCCAGACCGTGCGCGGCGTGGGCTACCGCCTGGCCGTCGACCGATGAGGCGCGTCGGGCGGCGGATCGCACGACTGGTCGCTCCGCCCGGCAGCGTGGCGGAGCGCATCCTTCGCGCCCTGGTGGAGCTTCTGCCCAAGGGGCTCTATGCCCGCGCGCTCCTGATCGTCATCCTGCCGGTGGTTCTGCTGCAATCGGTCGTGGCCTATGTGTTCCTTGAGCGGAACTGGCAATTCGTCACGCGGCGCCTGTCGGCAGCGGTGACGGCCGACATCGCGGCGCTCGTCGATGTTTTCGAGAGCTACCCGCAGGATCCCAATGCAACGGTGCTGACCCGGATCGCAGCCGAGCGTCTTGGCCTCGATGTCGATATCCTGCCGGGCGACCCCCTGCCGCCACCGGGTCCGAAGCCCTTTTTCTCCGGGCTCGATCTGGTCCTCTCCGACGAGATCAGGCGCCAGATCAAGCGCCCATTCTGGATCGATACGGTCGGCCGGTCGAACCTTGTCGAGGTGCGCATCAAGCTTGATCGCGTGGTGATCAGGATCTTTGCACGCCGCAGCTTCGCCTATGCCTCGAACACCCACATCTTCCTGCTCTGGATGGTCGGTTCCTCGCTGGTCCTGCTGGGGGTGGCGGTCGTTATCCTGCGCAACCAGATCAGGCCGATCCTCAAGCTGTCGGAAGCAGCCGAGAGCTTCGGCAAGGGGCGCGAGATCGAGTTCCGACCGCGCGGGGCGCGCGAGGTGCGTCAGGCCGGGCACGCCTTCATCGAGATGAAGCGGCGCATCGAGCGCGCCATCGAGCAGCGCACCACCATGCTCAACGGCGTCAGTCACGATCTGCGGACCATCATCACCCGCTTCAAGCTCTCGCTCGCGCTCCTGGACGAGACGCCGGAAATCGAGGCGCTGAAGAAGGATGTGGACGAAATGGGCCGCATGCTCGAGGCCTACCTCGCCTTCGCGCGCGGAGATGCCGGCGAACAGGCAGCGCCCACCGATATCGGTGACTTGCTGGAGGATCTGCGCTTCGACGCCGAGCGCCAGGGCCATTCGGTGGAGATTGCGATGCAGGGTGATCCGGTCGTGACCGTCCGCCCCGATGCGTTCCGGCGCCTGCTGATCAATCTCGTCTCGAACGCGGCACGCCATGCCAAGGCCATCGCCCTGTCTGCCGTGAATGACGGGCGCTGGCTCACGATCAATATCGACGACGACGGACCCGGCGTGCCGCAGGAGCTGCGCGAGGAGGTCTTCAAACCATTCGTTCGGCTCGACGAGGCGCGTAATCAGGACGAGGGTGGCTCGGGACTGGGTCTTGCCATTGCGCGTGACATTGCCCGCTCGCACGGAGGCAATGTCACGCTGGGCGATTCGCCTCTCGGCGGATTGCGGGCGACAGTGCGCGTGCCGGTCTGACGTCGGCTGTCAGAACATCCGCCCGCCGTCAGGCACCGCATGACCCGGCCCGATCAGCACGACCTCCCCCGCCTCGTCCGGCACGCCCAGCGTCAGCACCTGCGACATGAACGGCCCGATCTGGCGGGGCGGGAAATTCACGACCGCCAGCACCTGCCGGCCGACAAGATCCTGCGCCGTATAATGTTTGGTGATCTGCGCTGACGACTTCCTGCGCCCGATCTGCGGGCCGAAATCGATCTCGAGCTTGTAGGCAGGCTTGCGGGCCTGCGGAAAGGGCTCGACCGCCACGATCCGCCCGACGCGAATATCGACCTTCTGAAAATCGGCGAAGCTGATCGGCTCCGCCGTCGCAGCGTCCAGCATAGAAATCCCCTGCAAGTGCCGGAAGACCGGTCAGATGGCCGGCGCGTAATCGTCGCCGTCCGTGCCCTCGCTCGCCCGTTCGCGGCGGCGATCGCGCGGACGCCGCTCGCAGATGGCGCGACCGAAGGCGCGCAGTGGCGCGGTCAGACGATAGACGTCATGGGCCCGCTTCATCACCTGATGCCCGCGCTTCAGCCCCTTGTCGAGCCGCGCCATGGTGGCCGCCAGCCCCGGATCCTCGTCGTCGAGCCAGGTCTCGAAGGCTCCTGCGAAGACCAGCACGGCGCCCTGCAGCTTCAGGGGAGCAAGCCCGTCCTCGGTCGAGATGCCCGCCGCCGCCAGCATGAACCTCTGTGAATTGAGGGCACCCTGATTGAGTGCCAGCATGGCCAGCGGATCGCGCCGAAGCGCGGGATAGACCCGGCGCAACGCGCTCTTGTACGGAGCCAGCGCATCGAAGCGGCGCATGAAGACGTCGAACAGGCGCTCGCGCGGCGGCTCGTCGGCGAGTTCGCCCGGCGCTCCGCCATCACCCTTGAGCACCGCCATGTCGATGCGCCGCGAAAGCCCCCCGAGGATCGCACCCTTGGACGGGTAGGCGCCCCGCAGGTCGGCGAGCGTCAGGCCTGCTTCCTGCGCGATGTCGGGCAGCTCGATATCGTCCCAGTCGCGCCGGGCGCAAAGGCTCATCAAGGCATCGATGAAGGCATCGCGGGGATCTGGAAGCGACCTCGCTCCCGTGCCCGTATCAGTGGTCTTGTCGGACTTGCGTGCCATGGCAGCCTCGCTCCTTGCCTGTCATCCCATCATGTAGGGCGCCGCATGGACTTTCGCGAGTGGGGACACGTCGGCGAGGGGAAGGCGGATCGTCGCGCAGCCGGCGCGGGACTGGGCCAGCCTGGCGCAAGCGCCCCGTCAGCCCGCCAGTTCCTCGGCCCGGCGCTTGGCCGCCAGCACAGCCTCTCGCATCAGTCCGCCCATCGACGCCTCGCTGTGATCGCCCATCAGCACCGACAGTGCGGCCGCCGTCGTACCACCGGGCGACGTCACGTTCTGGCGCAGCTTGGCGACCGGCAGGTCGGACTGGTGCATGAGCTCCCCGGCCCCGACCACGGTCGCCCTTGCGAGCCGTTCGGCCACATCCATCGGCAGGCCCGCCTCGACGCCCGCCTGCGCGAGACATTCCGTCAGATGGAACACATAGGCCGGGCCGGACCCGGAAAGCGCCGTCACGGCGTCGAGATGCCCCTCCTGCGACAGCCATTCCGTATGGCCCAGCGCGTCGAACAGGCCCTGCGTCAGTTGGCGCTGGTAATCGAGCAGACCGTTACTGCCGATGACTGCGGTCACGCCCCGGCGCACGCTCACCGGCAGGTTGGGCATGGCCCGCACGATGGCACGCGCATTCGGCAAGGCGCGCTTGAGATCGGCAAGCGTCTTGCCGGCCAGCACCGAGATGACCAGCGTGGAATGTCCGATGATCTTCGAGACCGATGGCGCGGCCGCGTCGAGCGTCTGCGGCTTGGTCGCAAGCACCAGCACCTGGGGTGGCTCGATCTCGCGCGTGTTCGGGTTGATCTTGATCCGGCGCAACTGGCAATAGGCCAGGATCTCGCGCGACGGCACCGGGTCGAACACCATCGTGTGATCGGGATCGAGACCGCGGGCCATCCAGCCTTCCAGCATGGCGGCACCCATCTTGCCGGCCCCCACCAGAGCCAGCGATGAGGGCATCAATCCAGCCATGGGGCTACCTCTTGCATGGTCAGGCCCGCGACATGGAGCCGATGCGTCCTGATAATCGCAATCGGCAGCAAGCGGAAGGGTCACGCAACTTTATTCGCAGCAGATCGCAGCTTCAGGCGTGGCCTTCCGTCTCGAAAAGGGCCGCGTCGAGAGCCTCGCGCGGGGTCAACCCCGACCAGATCACGAACTGGAATGCCTGATAATAGCGGTCGCAGGCCTCGACGGCACTGCGCAGCAACATCTCGCACTGGCCGGCCGTCGGCTCTGCGCCTCCGCTCAGCAGCAGCGCATGGCGGAACATCACGACATTCTCGCCGAGCCAGAGATCGAAATGGCCGATCCACATCTGTTCGTTGATCAGGGCGACGAGCTGCAGCACCTCCGCCCGGCGCCGCTCGGCGACTTTCAGGTCGAAGGCGCAGGCGACATGCAGCGCCTCCATCTCGTCCATCCAGGTGAAGGCGATCTGGTATTCGCACCACGAACCGGCGGCGATCACCGACAATTCGTTGTCGGCGTTGCGGTCGCAGTCCCAGTCATGCAGCGAGGCCATGCGCTCCAGCGCATCCAGGGGATGCTCGCGCCGCGCAACGTCCAGGTCGAGGAGGGTCATCCGGAGGTGCTCCTGCCGGGCCCATGGCATCAGGCCCACGGGTCCGGGTCGAATGTGACGGGGGTTACACAAACGCAACCAGACTGCCGACCGGCCTCGACCGAAACGGATCGTCCCTCGCGCCATCGCTCCCGGCGACAGCCGCGAATCACCTCTGATTCCGACTATATCGGGCGGGATTCGCCGGGCCAGAGACGAATATGCAACGGGTCGCGGATTCGCCCCCCATCTGCAACCGCCGCGCGTGATCCGTCCACAGGCGAAGGTCCGGGAGCCCTGCCGGCAGACCGCTCAGCCAGCCGGGGACGGGTCCGTGGCGCTGGGACGCGCAGCGCCCGGTTCGTCCGCGATGCCGGCTGGCGGTGCAGCGGCAGCCGGCGGGAGCCTGGCCTCGAGCGCCGCGATACGGGCGATGAGCCGGTCATTCTCCTCCCGCGCGAGCGATGCCATCTCGCGCACCGCCTCGAATTCCTCGCGGCTCACCACGTCCATGTCGCGCAGCAGGCGCTCGAACTGGCCGCGCATGACGGTTTCCGCCTCGCGGCGCACGCCTTGCGCCATGCCGGCCGCGTCCGTCATGAGCTTCGCGAGATCGTCGAACAGTCGCGTGCCCTGGGTCATGTCGTGTCTCCGTGTCTGGCGCCGGCTGCAAGCCGGTTGCTCTGGCGCGTCATAGCATGGCCGCTGCGAGGAGGGAGCCTGTTCCCCGCTATCCCGCCGCCCCGTCCGTCAACCCGCAAGCGGGCATCGGGGTCCGGCCGGACGGGTGTCCGTGATAAGCGGACATGGTTCCAGTCAAGCAAGGCTGATTCGTGACGCCCATCGCCGCCGCCCTCACCTTCCCGCAGATCGATCCGATCGCGATCGCCATCGGTCCCTTCGCGATCCGCTGGTACGCGCTGGCCTATGTGGCAGGCCTGATCGGCGGCTGGCTCTATGCGCGACGCCTCGTTCGCAACGATGCGCTCTGGGGCGGACAGGCACGCCCCTCGCTCGTTGACCTCGACGACCTGATCGTCTGGGCAGCCATCGGCGTCGTGGCGGGCGGGCGCATCGGTTACGTTCTGTTCTACAACCCGGCCTATTACGCGCAGGAGCCGCTTGAGGCGCTGATGGTCTGGCGCGGCGGCATGTCGTTCCATGGCGGTCTGGTAGGCGCCTTGCTGGCAACCATCCTGTTTGCCCGCAGGCGCGCGCTG
>JBIPLL010000003.1:0-26823 GCA_044368425.1 Beijerinckiaceae bacterium | reverse complement strand
AGACGGCCAAGCTGCTGGGCCTGCCCTATCCCGGCGGGCCGCATGTGGAGCGCGAGGCGCTGAAGGGCAATCCCGAGCGCTTCGACCTGCCCCGCCCGCTTCACGGCCGCGCGCAGCCCGATTTCTCGCTGTCGGGCCTCAAGACTGCCTTGCGCATCGAGGCAGAGCGCCGCGTGCCCCTGACAGCAACCGACATAGCCGATCTGTGCGCCTCGTTTCAGGCGGCTGTGGTCGACGTGCTCGTCGACCGGGTTCGGGCCGGCTTGCGCCGCTTCCGGGCGGTGGCGGGCACGCCGACGGCGCTCGTCGTGGCCGGCGGCGTAGCGGCGAACGGATCGATCCGGCGCGCCTTGTCGCGCAGCGCGATGGAGGCGGGCCTGCGCTTTGTGGCGCCACCCGTCGATCTTTGCGCCGATAACGGCGCCATGATCGCCTGGGCCGGGCTCGAGCGGCTGGCGCTCGGGTTGACCGACCCGCTCGACATCCCGGCGCGCGCCCGCTGGCCGCTTGAGACGGTGACGGGGCCGCAACGCCCCGCAGAGACGGCTGCCGCAACAGAGAGCCCGGCGACGGACGGCGACAACCTGCCGATTCCTGCCGGGATTGTCGCGTGACCGCCCGCGAGCCCATCGCCGTTATCGGCGCGGGGGCGTGGGGAACCGCGCTTGCCAATGCGGCTGCCGCGACCGGGGTGCCGGTCCTGCTGTGGGGGCGCGATCCCGACCACGTGGACGATATCGCTCGCCGGCGCGAGAACCTGCGTTATCTGCCCGGCATCGCGCTGCATCCCGGCGTGAGGCCAAGCGCTTCGCTGCTCGAATGCGCGCAGGCCGGGACCGTTCTCCTCGTCGTGCCGGCACAGGCCGTGCGCGGCATGGCGCAGGCGCTCGCCCTCGTCCTTCCGCATGGGACACCGGTCATCGTCTGCGCGAAGGGGATCGAGCGCGGGACGGGTTTGTTCATGACGCAGGTCGTTGCCGACGTGGCGCCGGGACTGGTGCCTGCCATCCTGTCGGGGCCGAGCTTCGCGCAGGATGTGGCCGCCGGTCTGCCGACCGCCGTGACTCTCGCCGCCGCGCAGGGCGAGGTCGCCGCGCGGCTGGCGGAAAGCCTGACAAGCGCCAGCCTGCGCCTGTATCACACCGCCGACCTGCGCGGGGTCGAGATCGGCGGGGCGGCCAAGAACGTACTCGCGATAGCGGCCGGCCTCGTGGCGGGGAGGGGGCTTGGCGAAAGCGCCAAGGCGGCCCTGATCGCGCGCGGCTTTGCCGAACTGTCGCGCTTTGCCCGTGCCTATGGCGGCCAGTCGGAAACGCTGATGGGCCTGTCGGGCCTTGGCGACCTGATCCTGACCTGCGGCTCGGCCCGGTCGCGCAATTACAGCGCCGGCCTCCGGCTGGGAGCAGGCGAACCCTTGCCCCCGCCCGGCACAGCCCCCCTTGCGGAAGGCGTCGCCACGGCGCCGGTTCTGGTCGAGATGGCGCACGCACGCGGCATCGACATGCCGATTGCGAGCGCAGTCGCCGCGATTCTCGCCGGACGCCTTGAACTTGACGATGCCGTGAGCCAGCTCATGAGCCGTCCGACACGCGCCGAGCACGGCTGACACACGGCCACGACCGCAGGAGGGGAGGGCACATGGATTTCCTGGACCGTCTGGCCCGAGGCGTGGCCGCCGCGCGCGCGGTGATGGGCTCGGACCCGCTGGGCATCGAGGCCTATCTGCCGGGCGACGACGGCAAGAAGCTGGTGCGGATGGAGGAACGGCGTCGGCGCGAGACCGGCAACGTCTTCCTGCGCCTGTCCTCGCCTCTCGCCGAGGGCGTGACCGGGCTCGACCTGTCTCCGTCGGAGGCGCGCGCGCTGGCGACAGCCCTGATTGTCTTCGCCGACAAGGCAAGCGGGCTGGCATTGCCGGTCGCAACGCCGGGCGAGCCGGAAATCCTGCCGCCGCTCGCGCCGCGCAGCGACCGGAAGCCCGAGGAGGAATGAGATGGCCCACTGGCTGATCAAGAGCGAACCCGACGTCTGGTCATGGGAGCAGCAGGTCGCGGCAGGGCAGGCGGGCACGTACTGGAACGGCGTGCGCAACCATGTCGCCAAGCAGAACCTCATGGCCATGAAGGTTGGCGAGCAGGCCTTCTTCTACCATTCCAACGAGGGCAAGGCCGTCGTCGGCATCGTCGAGATCATCAAGCCATATTATCCCGACCATACCGACGAGACCGGCAAGTTCGGCATGGTGGACGTGCGGGCACTCAAGGCCATGCCCCATTCCGTGACGCTCGAGGCGATCAAGCGGGAGCCGGCGCTTGCCGACATGATGCTCGTCACCCATTCGCGCCTGTCGGTGCAGCCGGTGACGCAGGCGCAGTGGGAACGCGTCTGTGCGATGGGCGGGCTCTGAGAACGGAAACGGCGCTCGGATTACCCCTGCGATGAGCCCCGGAGCCGGGGCTTCCCGCGCCGACAGTCAATCTCTGTGTCTCGCATGCCAGAAACGTTGCGGCTCGACAGCCGGCGCGTCCGATCACCCATCGTGTCCTCGCAGGGCCAGCGCACCATCGCCGGCGCCAGAGATGGGCGCCAAACTTGGGCGCCACTCTCTCCGTGCCTTTCCCCAATGACGGCACCCATGGACGCGAAGCGCTATATCCATCTATAACCAACGCCCGGAACGCGACCGGTATCAGGGAGGCGGGACATGCTGTCGTGCCGCATCGGCGACTTCAAGGCGCGGGCGCGGCTCCTGATCGTGCCGGCGCTTGCGCTGTGTGCGCTTCTCACGGGGTCCGCAGGGGCGCGTGCGCAGGACAGCCGGCCGGTGCTTGTCTTTGCGGCGGCGAGCCTACAGACCTCGCTCAAGCGCATCGCCGCCGAGTGGAAGGTTGCGACCGGCCAGACGGTGACGTTCTCCTTCGCCGCCTCGTCCCAGCTTGCCCGCCAGATCGAGCAGGGAGCGCCGGCGGACATCTTCATCTCTGCCGATCTCGACTGGATGGACTGGGCACAGGAGCGCAAGCTCGTCCGGACCGGCAGCCGGCGCAATCTTCTGGGCAACGCCCTCGTGCTGATCGAGCCCGCCGATGCCCGCAGCGCCCTCGCGATCGCGCCGGGCTTTCCGCTCCTGACGGCGCTGGGCGATTCGCGCCTCGCCATGGGTATGCCGCAGACGGTGCCGGCCGGTCGCTATGGGCAGCTTGCGCTGCAATCGCTTGGCGTCTGGAATCAGGTTGCACCGCGCATCGCGGGATCCGAGAATGTGCGCGCGGCTCTTGCCCTCGTTGCGCGCGGGGAAGCGCGCTACGGCATCGTCTATCTGAGCGATGCGCGCAGCGATGCGCGCGTTCGGGTCGTCGGCCGCTTCCCGCCCGAGAGCCATCCGGCCATCGTCTATCCCGGCGCGCTGACGGCGACGACGATCTACCCGGACGCCCGCGCCTTCCTCGACCATCTCGGCTCCGCTCGGGCACAGGCGATCTTCGAGGCCGACGGCTTCGAGATCCACGGCTTCCCCGCCGCGCCATGATCGCGGCATTGGCGCCCACTCCCGAGGAATGGACCGCGATCGCGCTCAGCCTGCGCGTCGCGGGAGTGGCGACACTCGTCACGCTGCCCTTCGGGATCGCGGTCGCGTGGCTTCTGGCGCGCCGGACTTTCCCCGGCAAGGCGCTCGTGGATGCGCTGGTTCATCTGCCGCTCGTCCTGCCCCCCGTCGTCACCGGCTATGCGCTCCTGCTTCTGTTCGGGCGGCGCGGGCCCATCGGAGCCTTTCTGGAGGCGCAGTTCGGCATTGTGCTCGCCTTCCGCTGGACGGGCGCGGCACTGGCCTGTGCCGTGATGGGCTTTCCGCTGATGGTGCGTGCCATCCGGCTCGGCTTTGAGGCCATCGACCTGCGGCTTGAGCAGGCGGCGGGTACGCTGGGCGCCTCGCCCGTCTTCGTGTTCCTGACCGTAACGCTTCCGCTCGCCTTGCCCGGCATCGTGGCCGGAGCTGTCCTGTGCTTCGCCAAGGCGCTGGGCGAGTTTGGCGCCACGATCACCTTCGTCTCGAACATTCCCGGCGAGACGCAGACGATCCCCGCCGCCATCTACAATTACACGCAGCAGCCGGATGGCGAGGGCGGTGCACTGCGCCTGTCGATCGTCTCGGTCATCATCGCTGTCGGTGCTCTCGCCGTCTCCGAATGGATGGTGCGCCGGGGCCGTCGGAGGCAGGCGCGATGATCGCCTTCGATTGCACCCTGACGCGACCGGCCTTCCGGTTCCAGGCCGCATTCGAGGCGGGGGCGGGCATCACGGCCCTGTTCGGGCCATCGGGCTCGGGCAAGACGACAGCGATCCGGCTGATCGCCGGGCTGGAGCGGCCCGATACCGGGCGCATCGTGGTCGATGGCGTGACCCTGCTCGACACGCAGGCGGGCATCGACCTGCCGCCGCATCGCCGGGGCGTCGGCCTCGTCTTCCAGGAAGACCTGCTGCTGCCCCACCTGTCGGTGCGTCACAATCTCACCTATGGCCGCTTCTTCGCAAGGCGGCGGGAGACGCCCATCGGCTTCGATCCGGTCGTGGAGATGCTTGGCATAGGCCACCTGCTCGAGCGAAGGCCACAGACGCTGTCGGGGGGCGAACGCCAGCGCGTCGCCATCGGGCGGGCGCTGCTGGCGGCTCCGCGCCTGCTGCTGATGGACGAGCCGCTGGCCTCGCTCGACCGGGGCCGCAAGCTCGAAATCCTGCCCTTCATCGAGCGGTTGCGCGACGCATTCGCCATTCCCGTCATCTATGTGAGCCATGCCATCGGCGAGGTGACGCGCCTTGCCTCGCAGGTCGTGCGGATCGAATCCGGCGCCGTCACGGCCGTCGGGCCGCCGTCGAGCGTGCTGGCTGCTGGCGAAGACAGTCCGGTGGCGAGCCGTTTCGGACTGTTCTCGGTCCTGTCCTGCCGGCAGTCGCATCACTTGGCCGCTCATGGCGTGAGCGTGCTGTCGCACCCGGCTGGTGATGTCGTAGTGCCCGCGCTGCTCCCGGAAGATGGCGGAAACGTCGCCGTCTCGGTGCGCGCGACCGACGTGACGCTCGCCCGCAGCGTGCCTGACGGCCTCAGCGTGCGCACGATCCTGCGCGGCGAGATCGCTGGCATCGAGGTCGGGGAGGGGCCATTCGCTCTGGCCCGGATCGCCTTGCCGGGCGGGGACGTGCTCATGGCCTCGCTGACGCGGCTTGCCGTCGACGACATGCGGCTGCAGACAGGCGACCCCGTCCATGCGCTTGTCAAGACGGTCGCACTCGACGAGCGCAGCCTCGCGGGCTTTCGCCGGCAGACCTGATCGCCACCAGGCAACCCTTACTCGGCCTTGTCCTCCCCTCTCGACGATCGCGGGTCTCCCGGATGGGGCACGATTTGCGTCGCAAAGGGGGCGAATTCCTCCCTTACCGCCTGCGCGAGCCGGCCCTCGATGCGGCGATAGGCATCGACGAGCGCAAGGCCGAAGGGCGTCACCTGCGCTCCGCCTCCGCGCGTACCCCCGGCACTCGCCTGCACGACCGGCTGGCGGAACAGGCGGTTCACCTCGTCGATGAGCAGCCAGGCGCGCCGATAGGACATGCCCAGCTCGCGCCCGGCTGCCGCGATCGAACCCGTCCGCGCAACGGCGGCAACGAGGTCGATCTTTCCCGGCCCCAGCCGAATGCCATCGTCGAAGACGATGCGAAGGCGCGGCACAGCGCGCGCCAGCGGCCCGTCTGCATTCCCGTCCCGTTCGTCGGCCATGGCGCCCCTCCCGCTGACCAAACTAGGGGCGGATGGCATCCGCGTCACGGGCCAAGCTGCCTCGTGTCGTTCGACCGGGTCGACAACAGGCGCGCCGGGCAGTCCACAGGCAGGCGACCGGAGCAACCGGATTCTCCCCCCGCCGGGCTGGAACTTCCGGCGCGGTCGCGGCGTTTGTCACTTGCAAGGGGAATGGTCCGTTTTTGCTGTTTCCGGATCATGCATTGCGGCTGAAGAAGAACAGCGGCAGGTCGCGAACCCTGGCGAAAGATAGCCGGCCCCCGTCCCGCCCCGGACGGGGGCCGGTTTGCATCTGCGCCAGCCCATGCGCTCCCGGCCGAACGCCCTTCCGATTTTCGCAGAAGGAAGATTATGGAACGTGTGGGCCGTCTTGCGCCCAGGCATGGCCAATCCGTCCTGCGTCCGTCGCGGCGCTTGAGGCACCATCACCGGGGTGAATCGATGGCCGAGGATCGATTCACGACCTGAACTGGACGCGGGATTCGAGCCACGCGAGACTCGGCGGACATCATGCACCGCGGAGGACGCCTTGCCGGACGAGAGCAGGAACAGACGCACCCAGATGGGCGGCATGGATGGCCCGGTCGTGCTGCATCGGCACGACCGGGCACGCAACATGGCGCGCCACTATACGCTCAGCGTCGAGGTGACCCTGTTCGACGACTGGTCGTGCACGCGCACCTTCGGACGCATCGGCGCGCGTGAGGCGCGGTTGATGATCGGGCTCTATCCGACCCGTGAGGCGGCGCGGGAAGCGCTCCGCGAGCTTCTGCGCCGCAAGCTGAAACGCGGCTACCGGCCGGTGGACGCGATGCCGGAATGAGGTTGATCAGGCCGGGAGTCCTGCCTGTTCTGCCTCGAAAACCTGCATGGCCAGTTTCCAGCCGGACTGGCGGTGCGCGACCAGGGTCTCGCGCAGCAGCGCGCCCTGCCGCTGCACGAGCGCGTCCAGCATCTGCTCGTGCTGGCGTATCGAGCGCGCCCAGTTGGACACATCGCGGTTGCCCGCATAGCGATAGCGATCGACGCGGGCCGATTCCGCCCGGTAGACGCGCGACATTGCCGGGTTGCCCGCCGCATCGACGATGGCGAGATGGATCGCCTTGTTCAGCCTGAAATAGCCGGCGCGGTCACGCTGCTCGAAGCGCTCGACCATCCGGGCATGCATGCCGGCAATCGCCTCGATCTCCGGGAACGAGGCCCGCTCGCAGGCCAGTTCGCCGGCCGCGCCATCAAGCGCGGCAAGCAGCTCATAGGCCGCGCGCAGGTCATCGGCGGAGAGGCGTGCCACCGCCGCGCCACGGTTGGGCATGATCTCGACAAGCCCCTCCATCGCCAGCAGCTTCAGCGCCTCGCGCAGCGGCGTGCGCGAGATTCCGTAGGTCTCCTGCACCATCCGCTCCGAGATCCGCGCGCCGGGGGCCAGCGCCCCGTCAAGGATGAGATCGCGCAGGCGCTCGACGGCCTGCGGCGTCGCCAGGCCCCGCCCCAACCCGTTCTCGGTCCCATTCCCCGAACCTGGATCGGCGCCTTGCATGCAATCCATACGGAAATACCCTCGTTTGGTCACAGGACCACGTTTGACAGGCTCGTTATTGCATGCAACCTATCAGGCGATATCTGGTTTGCAAAGAGATCGCCGCCCATGAGCGACCAACCGCTCCGTTCACGGACCCGCCCCTGCATCGCCCTGGCCATGGGCGATCCGTCGGGGATCAGCTGCGAATTGCTCGTACGGGTTCTCAACGATCCGGACGTGCGCGCCGCGGCCGATTTCATCGTCGTGGGCGATCGCAGGGGCGTCACGGAAGGCGAGCGCATTTCCGGGATGACGCTCGATCTCGACCCGTGGGGCGACACGCTTTTTCCCGGACCTCGCGGCGCGAGCCTGCTCGACCTTGGCCATCTTGTGCCTGAAACCCTGACGACCGGCGAAAGCACGCGCGAGGGCGGGGCCTTTGCGCTCACCAATTTCCGGACCGCGTTGAAGCTCGGCCGCGACGGGATCGCCGACGCCGTCACATTCACGCCGTTCAACAAGCATGCCATGCGGCTGTTCTACCCCGCTTATATCGATGAGATCGAGATCATCGCCGATGCCCTTGGCGGGGGACCGGGCCGCGAGTTCAACGTCTTGCCCGACCTGTGGAACGCGCGGGTCACCTCGCATGTCCCTCTGTCGGGCGTATCGGCACTGATCACGCGCGCCTCCGTACTGGACGGGCTGCTGCTGACAGACCGCTGCATGCGGGAAGCGGGCTTCGAGCAGCCGCGCATCGCAGTCGCCGCACTGAACCCCCATGCGGGCGATGGCGGCAATTTCGGGCACGAGGACGATGCGGAGATCGCGCCGGCCATTGCGGAGGCCAAGGCGCGTGGCGTCGTTTGCGAGGGTCCGTTCCCCTCCGACACGGTCTTCCTGCGGGCAAGGCGCGGCGATTTCGACGCCGTCCAGACCATGTATCACGACCAGGGCCAGATCGCGATGAAGCTGATCGGCTTCGACAAGGGCGTGACGCTGATCGGGGGCTATTCGATCCCCGTCTGCACCCCCGCCCATGGCACCGCCTATGACATTGCCGGCAAGGGCATCGCCCATCCCGGCGCCACGCGGGAAGCCTTGCTGCTCGCCGCGCGCCTCGCCAGCGCCAGCATGGAGAAGCGCGCCCGGGCGGCCTGAACGGGGCCACCCCACACTCACATCGTCAAGCGCCGGACAAGAGCGCGAGGCCATCGAGGAGGAGACAGAGATGCATCACGCAAAGCTCACCGCCGTTGCAGCGGTCATCGCGAGCGCCTGCGCCATGACACCGCCCGGCGCGTCCGCGCAGGCCTGGCAGCCGACGCGCTCGGTCGAGTTCGTCGTGACCGCAGGCGCGGGCGGCGGCACCGACATCTTCGCGCGGACGATCCAGTCGATCATCCAGAAGAACAACCTGATCGACCAGCCCATCGTCGTCACGCTGAAGGGCGGCGGCTCGGGCGCGGAAGGCTTCATGTATGGCAAGACCGGCGCCGGCGATGCCCATCGCGTCGTCTTCGGCACGTCGAACCAGTATCTCCTGCCCCTCGTCACCAAGGTGGGCTGGAAGCGCGACGAGCTGACGCCGGTCGCGGCCATGGCGCTCGACGAGTTCATCCTGTGGACTCGGGCCGATGCCCCCTGGAAGACAGCAGGGGAATATGTGGCGGCCGCCAAGGCCGGCACCCTGAAGATGGGCGGCTCGCAGTCGAAGGATCTCGACCAGACGCTCGTGCGCATCTTCGAGAAGGCGGCGGGCATCAAGGTCAACTACATTCCGTTCCGGTCTGGCGGCGAGGCGGCCGTGCAGCTTGCCGGCGGCCATCTCGACAGCAACACCAACAACCCAGCCGAGAATGTCGGCCAGTGGAAGGGCGGCCAGGCCCGGCCCGTCTGCGTCTTCGCGCCGGAGCGCCTCGCCGCAGGGCCGAAGGTGACCGAGACCATGGGCTGGTCGGACATCCCGACCTGCCGCGAGCAGGGCGTCTCCGTCAGCGAATACCGCATGCCGCGCGTCGTCTACCTGCCCGGCGGCGTGCCGGCAGAGGCCGTGAAGTTCTGGGAAGGCGTGCTGCAGAAGGCCTTCGCCACGCCGGAATGGCGCGAATATATCGAGCGCACGTCCCAGACCGGCCGGTTCCTCGCCGGCAAGGAACTGGCTACGTTCATCGATCAGGACGAGGCGCGCCAGCGCGGCGTCTTCCAGGAGGAAGGCTGGCTGGTGAATTGACGCCGTTCCATGTGGCCGGCGGGCACGCCTGCCGGCCACATGATGCAGGGAGGCCGCGATGTCGACAGACGGGGACCGTCCGCTTCTCACCCGCCGCATCGCGGAAACCGGTTTCGCGGCCATCACCTTTGCCCTGGGCGCGACCCTTGTCGCAGGCGCCCGGGCGCTCGATACCGGCTGGGACGATTTCGGTCCGCAGGCCGGCTATTTTCCGCTGCGCATCGGTCTCGTGCTGATGGCCGCCTCGCTTGCGGCCGGTGCCCTCGCCTTGCGAGCCGGCGCGCCAGGCGAGGCCTTCGTCGGGCGCATCGAACTGCGCCGCATGGTCATGTTCTTCCTGCCGCTTGCCGGGCTTGTGGCCGCAACACTGACGATCGGTGTCTATGCCGGCGGCTTCCTCTACCTGCTCGTCGCCCTGGGCCTTGTCGGGCGCGTGCCATGGCCGCGCACCTTCGCCGTGGCGACTGCGGCGCCCGTCCTCCTGTTCCTGCTGTTCGAGCGCGCCTTCAAGGCTCCCCTGCCGAAGGGGCCGCTCGAGGCCCTGCTCGGCCTCAGTTGAGGATCGCCGCGTGGTCGACAATCTCGCGAGCCTCGCCCATGGCTTCATGGTCGCACTGACGGCCAAGCACGTGCTGCTGATGTTCGTCGGCGTGCTGTTCGGGCTCGTCGTCGGCGTGATGCCGGGGCTCGGCGCACCCAACGGGGTGGGGCTGCTTCTGCCCCTCACCTTCACGATGGAGCCGGTCTCGGCCATCATCCTGCTCACCAGCATCTATTGGGGTGCACTGATCGGAGGCTCGACGACCTCGATCCTGTTCAACATTCCGGGCGAGCCGTCATCGGTCGCGACGACATTCGACGGCTACCCGATGGCCAAGTCCGGGCAGGCCACGAAGGCGCTGACCTTCGCCTTCCTGTCCTCCGGCTTCGGAGCGCTGGTCGGCGTCGTCGTGGTGACGCTTCTCGCCGCATCCGTGACGAAATTTGCCCTGCGCTTCTCGCCAGCCGAATATTTCGCGGTCTACATGCTGGCCTTTGCAAGCTTTGTCGCCTTCGGTTCGGGCTCGCCCCTGAAGACGATCGTGTCGATCTGCATGGGCCTGGGCTTCGCCTCGGTGGGCATGGACTCGATATCGGGTTCGGTGCGCCTGACCTTCGACATTCAGGACCTGCTCAAGGGGATCAGCTTCCTCGTCGTCGTCATCGGCTTGTTCGGACTGGGCGAGCTGCTCGAGACGATGAAGGCGCCGGTCTTGCCGAAGCCCGCCGCGACCCGCTTCTCGCTGCGGGAGGTGGGACGGGCGGCGGTCGAATGGCCACGCTACTGGGTGGCGCTCCTGCGCAGTGCCGCCATCGGCTGCTGGATGGGCATCGCGCCCGGCGGCCCGACGGCGGCGTCCTTCATGAGCTATGGCATCGCCAAGCGCGTCTCACGCAACCGCGCCAATTTCGGCAAGGGCGAGCCGGAGGGCCTCGTCTCGCCCGAGACGGCCGATCAGGCAGCCGGATCGAGCGCAATGCTTCCCATGCTCGCGCTCGGCCTGCCGAGTTCGGCGACCGCGGCCGTCCTGCTCGGCGGCCTGCTGATCTGGGGCATCACGCCGGGTCCGACGCTCTTTTCAGAGCGGCCGGATTTCGTCTGGGGCCTGATCGCCTCGATGTATCTGTCGAACGTGGTCGCGGTCATCCTGGCGCTGGCGACGGTGCCCGTCTTTGCCCGCCTGATGCAGGTGCCCTTCACCATCACCGGGCCGCTGATCGCGCTTGTCTGCGTGATCGGGGCCTGGACGGTTGCGGGCTCGCCCTTCGATCTCTGGCTGCTGCTCGGCTTCGGGATATTGGGCTTCGTCATGAAGGCGCTCGATTATCCGCTGGCGCCGCTTGTGCTCGCGATGGTGCTGGGCGACCGGACCGAGGACGCCTTCCGCCAGTCGATGATGCTGTCCCAGGGCTCGCCTTCGATCTTCTTCGCCAACGGGCTCGTCACGACGATCAGCCTGCTGGCGATCTTCTGCCTGGTCGTGCCGCTGGCAGGATTGCTGCGCCGGCGCAGGCAGCCCCTGGCTTCCGCGGTTCCCTGAACAGCTGCTGACCAGCGTCCCCGGTTTGGCCTCAGTCGACGCGCACGGTTCGCGCCTGTCCGGCCCGCGACTGCGCCGCCTCGGTAATGGCCATACCCAGAGCGATGAAATCGCGTCGCCGCGTGGAATTGCGCCGCCAGGCGAGCCCGATTGACCGGCGCGGCTCGGGTTGCGCGAAGCGGACGAGCCGCACCGCCGGGTTGCCATGCACCTCGACCGACACCGCCATTTCCGGCAGCAGCGTGGCGCCGAAGCCGTTGGCGACCATCTGCACGATCGTGGCGAGGCTCGCGGCCCCGAAGCGACGGCGCGTCCCCACCGACAGGCCGTGGCAGGCCGCCAGCGCCTGATCACGCAGGCAATGGCCCTCCTCCAGCAGCAGCAGGCCGTCGCTCGGCAGGCGGCCGGCATGGGGCGGCATGACGGGCTCGGGGGTCGTGGCCGGCGTCAGGAGCAGAAAGGGATCGTCGAACAGTGCGATCGAGGCAAGCCGGCGCGTATCGACCGGAAGCGAGAGCAGAACCGCATCAAGGCCGCCATCCTCCAGTTCCTGAACGAGGGAGCGCGTCTGGGCCTCGCGCAAGTTGAGGTCGAGCCAAGGATAGCGCTGCTGCAGGAGCGGCAGGACGAAGGGCAGGAGATAGGGTGCGATTGTCGGAATGACGCCCAGGCGCAGCGGCCCGCCGAGCAAGGTGCTGCCCTGTCGGGCAAAGGCGAGCAGCTCCTGCGTATCGGCCAGGATGAGGCGCGCCCGGCGCGCGACCTCCTCGCCAAGTTCCGTCAGCAATACCCCGGTCCGGTCGCGTACGACGAGCTTGGCCCCGAGAAGCGCCTCGAGGTCGCGGATCTGGACCGACAAAGCAGGCTGCGTGACGGCGCAATCCTCGGCCGCGCGCCCGAAATGGCGCAGGCGAGCCAGCGCCACGAAGTAATGAAGCTGCTTCAGGGTCACCATGGCGATCAGAATAACTTATCGTGACGAACATACAAGACTATTGGACCTTATCGCCAATTGCGCCTAAATGAGAGCTGGAAAACAATGGAACAGCCGCGATACAGGCAATCCATGCCGCGAAACGCTGGCGGGGGCAGCGAGGGACCGCTCTCGCTGCCGCAACGTCGGAACTTTTTGTGTAACAGAGTCGCATATTTCGATAACCGGCTCGAAGGATCTTCGTGGTAATGTTGCCAAAGATGATTCTCGGCGCGGGCATTTGATGATGCCGCTCTGACTGGAATAGCCGCCGGAAAGCGATGCGATCCGGATGCGTTCCGATTGTATTGAAGCGATCGGGGAAAAGACATGCTGCTATCTGGTGACATGGGCCCGCTGGGCCTTGGTTCGACTGACTTGACTGGCGAGACGGGGCGCGCGCCGCGTACGCCGATCGACAGCCTGTGCGAAGACGTCCGCTGGGCTCTCGACGAGATCGAGGAATTGCTCGACCAGGCGCGCCGCACGCGCGACCTCGACGTTGCAAGAGCCTCGCATGACGAAGCGCTGCTGCGGGCCCAGGCCCTCGCCGTGGCCTCAGACGAACTGATGCGCCGCCTGGCCCAGCCTGAAGCGCGCGCCTGACCAAAGATCATGGAACCAGGTGCGCCGCACCTGTCCGGTTCCGGCGGAACATGATGATTGCGTCGATTGACTTGTGCGACGCAGCATGACATATGCATTTCGTGCGGCGACAAAGCCGCAAGGGCGCTCCAGCCGCGTGAGGCTCCAGGGCGATCCGACCGGACTTTCATCCATTCAAGATGACAAGCCGCTCGCATCGACACCCGGTTCCGTCTGTCGAGCCCTCCTCTCCCCTGATTTCCCGTTCACGCTGGGTGATCACACCCCGACCCGCCGTCGGTTCCGTCATGCGATGGAACGCCGGGCGATGGGTTGTCACCGGCGCATCATCCCGCATTGCGGGCGCGCCATCCGTGCTGCCCGGTCCGTTCAGCGGGCCAGGGTCCAGGCGCTTTTGCGCCCGGCGCGGACACTTGATGAAGGCACGATCTTGAACCGTTTTTCCTCCAATAATTCGCGTAATGGCGGCCGCTCCAACCAGTCGAGCGGCTCCGGCTCGCGCGATTTCGCCTTCCGTGGTCAGCGCAACAGCGATCCGCGCCGTTCGCGTCCGCAGCAGAGCGTCGGCATGGCCGAGGCCCCTGCTCCCAAGCCTGCGCTGAGCGACGCCGAGGCCGCAGCCATCGACACCTCCGCCTTCGCGGCGCTGGGTGTTGAAGGCTCGCTGCTCAAGGCGCTGGCCGGCGAGGGCTATTCCACGCCCACCCCGATCCAGATGCAGGCGATCCCGCCGATCCTGAAGGGGCTCGACCTGCAGGGCATCGCCCAGACGGGCACCGGCAAGACGGCCGCCTTCGCGCTGCCGATTCTTCAGCGCCTCGCGGCTGATCCCAAGCCTGCGCCGCGTCGCGGCTGCCGTGTGCTCGTGCTGTCGCCGACACGCGAACTGGCGACCCAGATCGCCGACAGCTTCCGGGCCTATGGCCGGTTTCAGAACATCCGCGTCGCGGTCGTGTTCGGCGGCGTCGGCCATCGCCCGCAGGTCGATGCGCTGATCCGCGGCCTCGACGTGCTGGTTGCGACTCCGGGCCGCCTGCTCGACCATATCCAGGAGCGCGCGGCCGATCTCTCGAACACGGAAATCTTCGTGCTCGACGAGGCCGACCAGATGCTCGATCTCGGCTTCATCAAGCCGATCCAGAGCATCGTGCGCAATCTGCCGCGCGAGCGGATGAACCTGTTCTTCTCGGCCACGATGCCGCAGGCCATCGGCGAGCTCGCCGGCGAATTGCTGCGCGATCCCGTCCGCGTCGCCGTGAACCCCGTCGCCAAGACGGCCGACCGGGTCGAGCAGCGCGTGATCCATGTGCCGAATGACCAGAAGCGCAACGCGCTCGTCAACCTGATGCGCGACGAGGCCCCGACCCGCACCATCGTGTTCACGCGCACGAAGCGCGGCGCCGACAAGGTGACCGAGCATCTGGAAAGCGCCGGCATCCCGGCTGCCGCCATCCACGGCAACAAGAGCCAGAACAACCGGGAGCGGGCTCTGGCCGCCTTCCGCGCCGGCAGTGTCGGCGTGCTGGTTGCCACCGATATCGCCGCACGCGGCATCGATATTCCCGCCGTGAGCCACGTCGTGAATTTCGAGCTGCCGGAAGTGCCGGAAGCCTATGTCCACCGGATCGGCCGCACCGCGCGTGCCGGCGCCGAGGGCAAGGCTGTGTCGCTCTGCGCACCGGCGGAGCGTGATCTGCTAAAGGCGATCGAGCGGCTGACGCGCCAGTCGATCCCCTCCGAGCGTTCGCCGCTCGCGGGCGATCCGCGTCCGGCTCCCGGCACCATGACCGGCGCGCGCGACGCACGCCCGGCACGTGGCGGCGACCGCAATGCGACCGAGCGCACCGGAGGCGACCGCTTCGAGCAGGGCCGTGGTGCACCGAGGGGCCGTTCCTTCGAGCCTCGCTCACAGGAACCCCGCTCACAGGAACCCCGAGCGCAAGAGACCCGCGCACCTCGCGATCAGGCCCCGCGCCCGTTCGAGCCCCGGCTCGATGCGCGCTCCGAAAAGGCCCCCCGTCCTGCCGCCCGTCATGCCAGCCGCCCTGAAGGGCGCGGCCCGGCTCCGGCCGCGCGCAGCGAGGGACTCGCGTCCTGAGGGCCGCACCGAAACCCGCCCGGAGACGCGCGGCGATGCCGGGCGCTTCCGCAGCGACCGCCCGGCCAGCGACAGGCGCCCCGCACAGGGCGCCGGCCGCAATCCAGGCTGATCTTCGGGTCGCAGAATCGAAAAAGCCGCCTTCGGGCGGCTTTTTTGTTGGGCTCTTGCCACGCCGTCAGGCGAAGGCGGCGTCGAGCAGCGCACGGTAATCCGCCTCGCTGGCGGGACGCGGATTGGTGGGGGCCGAATGATCGGCCACGGCCCCGACCGCGATCGGGTCAAAGACCTGCCGGGGCACGTTCATCGCGGACAAGGTCTGCGGCAGCTTCAGGCGGCCGACAAGATCGTGGATGGCCTGCGGCAGGTCGGCACCGGGCGCCAACCCCATCACGCGGCGCAGAACATCATATTTCTCGCCGACATGGCCAGCATTGAACGCCAGGACATGGGGCAGCAGCACCGCGTTGAGCATGCCGTGATGAAGCGCCAGCTCCTTCAGGCTGCCCAGCGGATGGGAGAGCGCATGGACCGCGCCCAACCCCTTCTGGAAGGTGAGCCCGCCATGCAGCGCGGCAATCACCATTTCGCGGCGGGCGGTCTTGTCGGAACCGTCCTGGGTTGCGCGCTCGATATGGCGCATGGCGCGTCCCAGCCCGTCGAGCGCGATGGCCTCGGCAGTCGGATTGTCGCGCGGCGAGATGAAGGTCTCGATGCAATGGGTGAGTGCGTCCATACCCGTCGCCGCGGTCAGGACCGGCGGCAGGCCGTAGGTGAGTTCGGGGTCGCAGATGGCGCGCTTCGGGATCAGATGGGGCGAGATCAGCGCCATCTTGCGCCCGTCCACCAGCGTGATCAGCGCGCCGCGCCCGACTTCCGAGCCCGTGCCCGCCGTGGTCGGGATGCAGATGACGGGAGCCACCGCCGGCGTGATGCGGGCAAGACCACCGAGCACCAGCATATACTGCGCCATCGGTCCCTCATGGGTCGCGAGCAGGGCGACGCCCTTGGCAAGATCCATGGGCGAGCCGCCGCCCAGTGCGATCACGCCGTCGCAGCCCTGCGCGCGATAGAGGTCGAGGGCGGCGAGCGTCGCTTCTTCCGTCGGGTTGGTCGGCACGTCGGCGAAGAGCCGCGCATCGGCGAGCACGGGCGCTGCCGCCTTCAGCCGTTCCACCATGCCTGCCGCCACGAGCCCGCGATCGCTGACGATGAGCGGCCGCTTCAGGCCGAGATCCTTCATGTCCTGCGGAAGATCGGCAACCGCGCCCTCCGCGAGGCGGATCGTGGTCAGATAGGTGATGATGCTCATCTGGATTGCCCCCGGTTATCGTGCATCCGCAAGGATCAGATCGGCGCCCTTTTCCGCGATCATGAGCACCGCGGCAGCCGTATTGGCCGAGACGATGGCAGGCATGATCGAGGCGTCCACCACACGCAGGCCCGCAATGCCATGGACGCGCAAGGACGGGTCGACGACCGCGCCCGGCCCCTCCCCCATCCGCGCCGTACCGCAGGTGTGGTAGATGGTCTGGCCGTCGGTGCGCGCGAAGGCAAGCCAGTCGGCATCGCTGCGGCAATCGGACCCCGGCGCCATTTCATAGGCGCGATAGGCGTCCATGGCGGGTTGCTCGACGACGCGGCGGGCCACCTTCATGCCCTCGACCATCGTCATCCGGTCTGTCTCGGTCGCGAGGAAATTCGGCACGATGGCTGGCGGGGTCAGCGGATCGGCATTGATCGCGTGGATCGTCCCGCGCGATTCCGGCCGCAATTGCGTGACGCCGATCGTCATGCCGGGCTCGCGGTCGAGCTTGCGCTCGGCGGCATTGGCATAGCTTGCATGCATGAAGAAGAACTGCACGTCCGGTCCGTCAAGATCGGGCCGGGTGCGCACGAAGGCATGGGCAAGACCGGTGCCGAGCGTGAGGATACCGGTGCGGGTCGCAAAATATTGCGCCACGGCGAGGGCAAGCCGGGGCCCGCGTGTCTGCTCGTTGAGCGTGACGGGCAGCTTCACGCGCCAGTTCATGCGCGTGCAGAAATGGTCGATGTAATTGGCGCCGACGCCGGGCAGCGCATGGGTAACGGGCAGCCCCACTTTGGCGAGCACGGCCGGATCGCCGATGCCGGACAATTCCAGGAGATGCGGCGACTGGATGGCGCCGGCCGCCACGATCACCTCGGCGCGCGCATGGACGGTCTCGACCTGCCCGCCGCGCAGGTAAGACACACCCGTGGCGCGCCTGCCTTCCAGCACGAGGCCCGTGGCCTGCGCGCCGGTGCGCACCGTCAGGTTCGGTCGCTTGCGGGCAGGCTTCAGCCAGGCATCCGCCGCACTGACGCGTCGGCCACGGCGCTGATTGACCTGATAATAGCCGAAGCCGTCCTGGCTCTTGCCATTATAGTCCGCATTGCGCGTGAAGCCCGCCTGCTCGCCCGCCGCGATGAAGGCTTCCGCGATGGCGGGGCGCTCCTTCACCTGCGTGATCGGGAAGGGACCGGAGCGACCGCGCGTCTCGTCGCCCTCGCCGTCATAGGTCTCGAGCGCCTTGAAATAGGGCAGCACATCGTCGAAGGACCAGCCGCGACAGCCCATCTGCGCCCAGCCGTCATAGTCCTGGCGCTGGCCGCGCACATAGATCATGCCGTTGATGAGCGAGGAGCCGCCGAGCCCCTTGCCGCGCGGCACCGCGATGGCGCGGTTGTTCGTATTGGGCTCGGGCTGCGTCTGGAAGCGCCAGTTGAAGCGCTCGTTGACGAGGAGCTTGGAGAAGCCGGCCGGGATCGGGATCCAGAAGCCGTCATCCTCGCTGCCCGCCTCGAGCAGCAGCACGGAATGGCGGCCATTGCGCGTCAGCTTGTCGGCCAGCACGCAACCGGCCGTCCCCCCGCCCACGATGACGTAATCGAAACTGTCTGCATTCGCCTGTGCCACTGACATGCTCGCTGTCTGGTGATGCGGTCCGTCCGTCAGGCGCCGGGGGGCGTCGACAGTGGGGACACGACCGTGTCGGGCAGGACCTTGCCTGGATTGAGAAGAGATCGCGGATCGAGGGCCGCCTTGATGCGGCGCGAGAGCGCCTGCTCGGCCGGCGCACGCAACCGCTCGAGTTCACCGACACGATATTGGCCGATGCCATGCTCGGCGGAGATCGAGCCGTCGAAGCGGGCGACGATGTCATGAACCGTGCGGTTGACCCGCTCGCCGTCATGGGTCGCGTCGACCAGCACATTGTAGTGCAGGTTGCCGTCGCCCAGATGCCCGAAGACGTTGAGGCGCGTGCCGGGCGTGGCCTCGTCGAGCGCGGCGCGCGCGGCATCGAGAAAATCCGGGATCGCGGTGAGCGGCACCGAGATGTCGTGCTTGAGGCTCTTGCCCTCACGTGCTTCGGCCTCGGTGACGTGCTCGCGCAAGGCCCAGAGCCGGGCCGCCTGCGCGCCCGATTCCGCCACCACGCCGTCGAGCGCCCAGCCCTGTTCGAAAGCGTGCGCGAGCAAGGCTTCCGCCGCCTCGCGCAAACCCGGCAGGCTCGATCCCGCCTCGACAAGCACGAACCACTCGCCCTGCGCGATGGGGCAGGTCAGGCCTGCATGCCGCGTCACCAGCGCGATGGACTGGCCCGAAATCAGCTCGAAGGCGCTGATCGTGTCGCCCATTCGCGTCTGCGCCCAGTCAAGCAGCTTCAGGGCGGCGGAGGGATCGGGCACCGCCAGCAGCGCCGTCGTCGTGTGAACGGGTCGCGGCGTCAGGCGCAGCACCGCAGCCGTGACAATGCCCAGCGTGCCCTCCGAGCCGATGAAGAGCTGCTTCCAGTCATAGCCGGCATTGTCCTTGCGTAGCCGGCGCAGTCCGTTCAGCACCGTTCCATCCGCAAGCACCACTTCGAGACCCAGCACGAAATTGCGCGTCATGCCGTAGCGCAGCACGTTGACGCCCCCCGCATTGGCGGCGATGACGCCGCCAATCGTCGCGGAGCCTTCGGCCGCGAGGCTGATGGGCAGCAGCCGCCCGGCGGCGGCGGCCGCATCCTGGACGCTTTTCAGTACGGCGCCCGCCTGCGCCTCGACCGTGAGCCCAACCGGATCGACGGAGCGGATCGCGTTCATGCGCGACAGGCTCAGCACCACCTGCCGACCCGACGCATCGGGAACCGCCCCACCCGCGAGCCCGGTATTGCCGCCCTGCGGCACCAGTGCCACGCCATGGGCCGCGCAGGCGCGCATCACGGCGGATACCTGCGCCGTATCGACGGGGCGCGCCACGCAGAGCGGGCGGCCGGGGAACAGTCGGCGCCAGTCGATGGCAAAGCCCGCCATGTCGGCCTCGCCGGTCAGGAGACCGCCGGGGGCGAGAATGGCGGAAAGCTCGTCGAGCAGCGTGCTGCTCATGCGACAGCCTCGACGAGGGCGGCGTCAAGCGGGGTGCCGCGCCCGGCCATGATGCGGGCAATGCCGCGCGCCACTTCGGGCCGGCCGGCAAAGGCGGCGCGCTCCAGCACCTTCGAGATGGTGGGCGAGGCTTCGCGCCCGTGCACCCGCTCGATCGGCTGGTCCAGCCAGTCGAAAAGGCGCCGCTGGATCTCGTCAGCAAGCCAGGCGCCATAGGAGGTGCCCTGCGCGCCCTGCTCGACGATGAGGAGGTTATGCGTCTTGCGCAGGCTGGTCGCGACCGTTTCCCAGTCGAGCGAGGCGCGGTCGAGGCTGCGCAGGTCGATGATCTCGGCATCGACGCCCAAGGCCTCGACCGCCTCGGTCGTGCGATGGACCATGGCGGAATAGGTGAGGATCGTCAGCGCCGAACCCGGACGCACGATCTTCGCATGCCCCAGCGGCACGACATGATCGAGCGCATCCGTCGGGATCATGCCGCTCGTCTGGTAGAGATCGACATGCTCGATCACGAGCACGGGGTCGCGGCAGGCGAGCGCCGCATTCATCAGCCCGACATAGTCGAAGGGCGTCGAGGGGGCGACGATGCGCCAGCCCGGCGCGGTCGCGAACATGCCGGCTGGGTCGAGCGAATGCTGCGAGCCATAGCCCGTACCCATGGCGATCTTGGTGCGCAGGATCAGGGGCACATCGGTCTCGCCGCCGAACATGTGGCGCGCCTTGCCGGTCTGGTTGAACACCTGGTCGGCCGCCACCCACATGAAGTCGGGATACATGAATTCGATGATCGGCTTGAAGCGGCCATCCATGGCCAGCCCGCAGGCCACGCCCGTGAAGGCGCCCTCGCTGATCGGCGTGCCGATGCAGCGATCAGGGAATGCGGCGGCCAGCCCGCGCGTCGCGCCGTTGGTGCCGCCCCTCAGCCGGTGGATATCCTCGCCCATGATGATGAGCGAGGGGTTCGTCTCGAAGCGGCGATGCAGCACGTCGGCAATGGCGTCGACGAATTTCCGCTCGATCGTCTCGCCCGTATAGGTCGCCTCTTCCGCAACCTGTTGCGTCGCGGGATCGGGCAGTTCGCCCCTGATCCCCACATCGACAAAGGCCTTGTCGGGCCACAGGTCGGGCCGGATGACGCGGCGATTGCCGTCGGGCTGCGTGACGCGCGCGGCAAGCTCGCGCATCAGCTCGACGCAGCGCTCGCGCAGCTCGGCGAGGTCGGCGGACGTCAGATGGCCGCGCGCCACAAGCTCGGAGCCCGCGCGCGTCAGCGGATCGCGCTCGCGCCAGGCGGTCTCCTCCTCCTTCGGGCGATAGCCGAAGGCGGAACCGGGCAGCGGGCCGTTCTGGTGGAAATAGCGATAGACCTCCGCCTCGATCAGGGCCGGCCCCTTGCCGGCGCGCGCCTGCGCCACGGCCTCCTGCATGGCCAGATGGACGGCGAGCGGGTCCATGCCGTCGACGCGCCAGGAGGGAATGCCGAAACCCGGTCCCCGGCCGGAAAGCCGCGTCTCGCGCGTCGCTTCGCTGATATGGGTCGCGACCGCGTAGAGATTGTTCTCGACGAAGAACACGATGGGCAGCGACCAGGCGGCCGCGAGATTCATCGTCTCCAGCGTCGCGCCGATATTCATGGCGCCGTCGCCGAAATAGGTAACGGCGACATCGCCCGTACCGGCGCGTTGATGCGCCATGGCCGCGCCAGCTGCCAAAGCCACACCGCCGCCCACGATGGCATTGGTGCCGAGCGCCCCGCATTGCGCCCAGCGCAGATGCATCGAGCCGCCGCGCCCGTGCCCGTAGCCCGGCTCAAGTCCCAGAATTTCCGCGAGCGTGCGGTGCAGGACTTCCTCCACCTCGCCGCCGAAACCCGCGCGCGGATCCAGCCGTGGCGCCACGTAAGTCAGGGCCTTGGCAAGGAACTGGTGATGGCCGCGATGCGAACCGTTGACCTGGTCACCGGCGCGAAGCCCGATCACCGAGCCCACCGCCCCGCCCTCCTGACCGATGGAGGAATGGGCGGGTCCGTGCACCAGACCCTCGCCCGCCAGATCAAGAACCGTCTCCTCGAAGGCGCGGATCAGGTGCATCTGGGTTAGCATGGCGCTGACCAGAGCCGGATCGACAGCGTCCCAGTCGGCCGGCGTGGTCTTGAGCTCGACCCAGGCGGCATCGGCCTTGAGCTTGGTGCGCAGCGGCATGGCAGACCTCACAGATATCCGTTGGCGGTCCAGCCGCCATCGACGCCGCTCACCTGTCCGGTGATGGCGGCGGCGCGGTCGCTGGCGAGGAAGGCGACGAGGTCGGCGACCTCTTCGGGGGTGACGAAACGGCGGATCGGCGTGTGGGCGACGAGCGCATCGGCATCGAGCCTCCCGCGCGCGAAGAGGTCGTCAAGGAAGGGCGTGCGCACATAACCAGGCGCGAAGGCATTGACCCGCACGCCATGGGGCGACCATTCGAGCGCCAGCGCCTTCGCCATCGCAGAGACGCCGCTCTTGGAGACGACATAGGCGAGGCGCTCCGGTCCGGCGACGATGCCATAGATGGACGCCGTCATGAGGATGACGCCGCGCCCGCGCGGCACCATGCGCCGCCCGGCCTCCTGCGCCGTGACGAAGACGCCGTCGAGATTGACAGCCATCACGCGCCGCCAGCCGGCAAGGTCGAGATCGAGCGTCGGGCTGTTCTGCGAGATGCCGGCATTGGCGACGACGATATCGATCGGGCCGAATGCGCGCTCGCCGGCATCGAACGCGGTCGCGATGCTGGCGGGATCGGTCACGTCGCCGAAGACGGGCAGGAGATCATCGCGCCCGGGCAGCGCGGCAAGCGCCTCGCGCGACACGTCCAGCGCCACGACCCGCGCACCACCGTTGAGGAAGCGCCGCACCATGGCAAGGCCGAGCCCCGAGGCCGCGCCGGTGACGAGCGCGACCTTTCCGGTCAGGTCCTGGCTGTCGGCCATATCGCTCACGGCACGCCCATGAAGGCAGCCATCAGCGCAATCTGTGCATCGAGCATCGGGCGACCGAGATGGGTGCGGCACCCCTTGGCCCGCGCCGCCGCAATCAGCGGCGTGATCTCGGGCTGCATGATGATCTCGGCCACGAGCTGATGCGGCGCCAGTTCATCGACCGGCAGCGGCAGGGGATCGCCTTCCTTCAGGCCGAGCGAGGTGGCATTGACGACGAGATCGTGATCGGAGACCCGCGCCGGTCCCGTCTCGACGGGCAGGCCCGGGTGGGCCTGCGCCAGCCGCGCCTTGAGGTCGTCGGACTTGCCGCGCGTGCGATTGCCAATGGTGAGGCGCGAGACCCCTGCCTGCGCCAGCGCGAAGGCGAGCGCATTGGCCGCTCCGCCCGCCCCCGCGAGATAGGCCGAAAGCCCCTTCACGTCGTGGCCCGCCCCCTTCAGCCCGGACACGAATCCGGTGCCGTCGAGCATCGTGCCGACAAGCCGCCCGTCTGGCTCGCGGCGCACGCAGTTCACGGCGCCAATCAGCCGGGCATGCGGCTCGACCCCGTCGCACAGGGCGACGATGGCCGTCTTGTGCGGGACAGTGACAACGAAGCCGCCGAGGCTGCGCATCGCCTTGAGCCCCGTCACCATGTCGGCAAGCCGGTCGGGAGAGACATGGAACGGAACCATGACCCCGTCGAAGCCGAGCCGTCCGAAATGGGCGTTGATCGCCTGCGGCGTCTTCACGTGGTGGATCGGGTCGGCAAGGATGCCGAAGATCCGCGTATGGCCGGTGATCTCGCCCATCGTCGTCTCCGCTCAGGCCAGAGTGTAGGACGTCTTGACGGTTGTATAGAACTCGCGCGCATAGGCTCCCTGCTCGCGAGGTCCGTAGCTTGAGCCCTTCCGGCCGCCAAAGGGCACATGATAGTCGACGCCGGCAGTCGGCAGGTTGACCATGACCATTCCCGCCTCGCTGTTGCGCTTGTAATGCGTGGCATATTTCAGGCTGGTCGTGCAGATGCCCGAGGACAGGCCGAAGTCGGTGTCGTTGGCCACCGCAAGCGCCTCGTCGTAATCCTTGACGCGAATGACGGCAGCGACCGGGCCGAAGATTTCCTCGCGCGCGATGCGCATGGCATTGCTGACGCCCGTGAACAGAGCCGGCTGGAGATAGAAGCCGGGGTTCTCGCGGTTGAGACGCTCCCCGCCCCAGGCCAGCGTCGCGCCCTCGTCCCGGCCAATGGCGATGTAGCGCTCGTCCTGGTCGAGCTGGCTCTGGTCCACGACGGGGCCGATCTGCGTGCCCGCCTTGAGCGCATCGTCGACGACAAGGCCCTTGAGGCGTTCCGTCAGGGCCGCGACGAAGCGGTCATGGATGCCGTCCGTCACGATCAGCCGCGAGGAGGCGGTGCAGCGCTGGCCCGTCGAAAAGAAGGCGCCGTTGAGGGCACATTCGACGGCAATGTCGAGATCGGCATCGTCAAGCACGACGAGCGGGTTCTTGCCGCCCATCTCGAGCTGGACCTTCTTCATGGGCGAGGCCGCGACACAGGCCACAGCTACCCGCCGTCCGGTATTCACCGAGCCCGTGAAGGTGATGGCGGCCACATCGGGGTTCTCGAGCAGGGCCTGACCCACGACCGAGCCCTTGCCCATGACGAGGTTGAGCACCCCCTTCGGCAGCCCGGCGCGGTTGATGATGTCGACGAGCGCCCAGGCCGAATGCGGCACGAGGTCGGCGGGCTTCAGCACCACCGTATTGCCGTAGGCCAGCGCGGGCGCGATCTTCCAGGCCGGAATGGCGATCGGGAAGTTCCAGGGCGTGATCATGCCGACGACGCCGACGGGCTCGCGCGTCACCTCGACGCCGACACCCGGACGCACGGAGGGCACCGCCTCGCCGTTGAGGCGCAGTGCCTCGCCGGCGAAGAAGGCGAGCACCTGCCCCGCACGGGTCGCCTCGCCGATGCCCTCGGCCAGCGTCTTGCCCTCCTCGCGGGCCAGAATCCGGCCAAGCTCGTCCTTGCGGGCGAAGATCTCGTCCGATGCCGTCTTGAGCACGTCATGGCGCTGCTGCGGGGTCGAGCGCGACCAGACAGGGAAAGCAGCCTTCGCGGCGGCTACCGCCGCATCGGCATCGGCGCGCGTGCCCGAGGCAAATTGCGCGATCACGTCATTGGTGTTGGACGGATTGATATTGTCGGTGGCGTTCGACGCGCCGTGCCACTCGCCGCCGATGAGATTCCGGTAAAGCATGGGTCGTGTCCTCAGATGCCGAGATAGACCGTCTTGATATGGGGATCGGCGAGCAGCCCCGCGCCGGTATTGCTCATCGCGATGCGTCCGTTCTCGATGACATAGGCCCGCTTCGCGATCTTGAGCGCATGGAAGGCCTTCTGCTCCACGAGGAGGACGGTCGTTCCCATCTCGCAGATCTTGTCTACGATACCGAACATCTGTTGCACGATAAGGGGGGCGAGGCCCAGCGATGGCTCGTCGAGCATCAGGAGCCTGGGACGCGCCATCAGGCCGCGCGCGATGGCGACCATCTGCTGCTCGCCGCCCGAGAGAGATCCCGCGAGCTGGTCGAGACGCTCCCGCACGCGCGGGAACAGGTCGAGCACCTCCTCGAAGCGGCTCTCGGCACCCGCGCGCGCATTGGGGTGATAGGCCCCCATCAGCACGTTGTCGCGGACGGTCATCACGGGGAAGAGCTGGCGGGCCTCCGGCACCTGGATAAGGCCACGGCCGACAATGTCGCCAGGCGTCAGGCCGCTGATCGTGGCGCCGTCGAAGGTGATGGTTCCGCCCGTCGGCTTCACGAGGCCCGAGATCGTGCGCAGGAGCGTCGACTTGCCCGCGCCGTTCGAGCCGATGATGGTCACGACCTCGCCCTGCCCCACCTCGATCGAGATGTCGTTGAGGATCGTGGTGCGGCCATAGCCGGCGGTGACGTTAGAGACCTTGAGCATCGACGAAGTCCTCTCCGAGATAGGCCTCGATGACGCGCCGGTCGCGCACGACCGCCTGCGGATCGCCCTGCGCGATCACGCGGCCGGAATCGATGACCACGATGCGATCCGACAGGCTCATGATGGCCTGCATGTTGTGCTCGATGGCGACGACGGTGACGCCTGTGTCGCGGATGGCACGGATGATCTCGACCATCTTCTGCGTGTCGGTCTGGTTCTGGCCTGCCATCACCTCGTCGAGCAGCAGGATCGAGGGTTCGGTGGCGAGCGTGCGCGCCACTTCGAGGCGCTTGAGATCGCCGATGGGCAGGTTGCGCGCCTCCACGTCCTTCAGGTGATGGAGGCCGACAAGCCGCGCCACGCGAAGCGCCGAGGCGCGCGCATCCTCCACGCCGTGATGGCGCAGGAAGGCGCCGATCATGATGTTCTCGATAACCGTCAGCTTGCCGAAGGGCTGCACGATCTGGAACGTGCGCCCCACGCCCAGCCGCGCGAAGGCGTCGGCGCTCGTCGGCGAGACCATGTTGCCCTTCTCGTCGCGCACCGTAACGGTGCCCGAGGTCGGCACGAGGAAGCCCGAGATCTGGTTGAACACGGTTGTCTTGCCGGCGCCGTTCGGGCCGATGATGCCGAGGATCTCGCCGCGATGCAGGCTGAGCGAGACATTGTCGGTCGCCGTCAGGCCGCCGAACTTCATGACGAGGTTCCTGGCCTCCAGCACCGTCTCGCCGGGCGTGCCGGTGATCTGGCGCAAGGCGGGTGCCTCGATGTCGAGCCGCTTGCGCGTGCCCGGCATCCGGTCGATCCAGCCAGCCACGCGCGGCCCGAAGGTGCCGACGAGACCGGCAGGCAGCGTGAGCGTGATGAGCACCAGCACCGTGCCGTAGACGAAGCCATGCAGGCCATTGGCCGACGCGCCGAGCCAGCCGCGCGCCGCCTCCGCGATCGGCACGACGAGAATGGTGCCCAGCAGCGGGCCTGCCACCGTGCCAAGCCCGCCGATCAGCGCGAACATCGCGATCTCGATGGCCATGCTCAGCGAGAACATGGACGCGGGCTCGAGGAAGGTCAGATACATCGCGTGGAAGGCGCCGATGAAGCTCGTCAGCGCCGCCGAGATCATCACCGCGATCAGCTTGACATTGATATTGGAGACACCGGCAGCCTGTGCCGCGTCCTCACGCTCGCGCACGG
>JBIPLL010000298.1:0-4337 GCA_044368425.1 Beijerinckiaceae bacterium | reverse complement strand
CGCGCCGCAGCCCAGTTCCGCAGCACGAAGAACCGCGCCCGTGTCGGTCGTAAAGAACGGGTTGCCGGTCCCGCCGGCGAGAATCACTATGCGCCCCTCGGACAGGTGATCGAGCGCCTTCTGCCGGGAATAGGACTCGCAGAGCGACGGCATGGGGATGGCCGACATCGTCCGGGCGGGCGTGCCGGCAGCATTGACGGCCGCTTCGAGCGCCAGCGCATTCATCACGGTCGCCAGCATACCCATGCTGTCGGCCGTCGGGCGGTCGATCCAGCCTGCCGCCGCGACACGTGCGCCGCGAATGATGTTGCCGCCGCCCACCATGACTGCAAGCTGGCGGCCGCCGGATGCTGCCCGCGACAGATCCTGCGCGAGGTCGCGCAGGGCGTCAGGGTTGAGCCAGTAGCCGTCCGGGGCTGCAAGGCCCTCGCCGGACACCTTCACAAGAACGCGCCGGACCTGCCGGATCGCGCTGCGGCCCTCGCCTACACCCGTCATCTCGATCCCTCCGGCTTGCCTGGCGTGCCCCCATGCATCGCCAGGCCCAGCATCTGCCTGACATGAAACGGGCGGGCGCCCGAGGGAAGTCGGGCGCCCGGCAATCCATCGCTTGCGTGACGCGGATCAGGCCGTCCCGGCAGCGGCCGCGACCTCGGCCGCGAAATCGGACTCGGCCTTCTCGATGCCCTCGCCCAGAGCGTAGCGCACGAAGCCCGTGAGCTTGACCGGACCGCCGACCTTGCCCTCGCTCTCCTTGAGCGCCTGTGCGACGCTCTTGGAGCCATCATGGATATAGGCCTGCTCGAGCAGGCAGTTATCCTTGGCGTAGCTCTTGAGGCCGCTCTCGACGATCTTCTCGATCACATGGGCGGGCTTGCCCTGATTCTTCTCGGCGAGGATCGCCTTCTCGCGGGCCAGCACGTCCGGGGAAACGGAAGCCAGGTCGAGACCGACGGGATTGGTCGCCGCGACATGCATCGCAAGCTGACGGCCGAGGGCCGCGAGCTCGTCCGCCTTGCCCGGCGATTCCAGCGCGACAAGAACGCCAATGCGGCCAAGACCATCGCCGACCGAGTTATGGATGTAGGAGGCGACGACGCCCTCGCTCACCGACAAGCCGGTGGCGCGGCGAAGCGTCATGTTCTCACCGATGGTGGCGATGGCGGTGGCGATGGCCTCGGCAACAGTTCCGCCGTCAGGAGCTGGCGCCGCCTTGATCGCCTCGACGTCGTCGCCGACCTTCAGCGCGACGCCGGCAATGGAGCGGGCGAGTGCCTGGAACTGATCGTTCTTGGCAACGAAGTCCGTCTCGGAATTCACCTCGACCACGACACCGCGTGTGCCGCCGGTCGTCAGCGCGACAAGACCTTCCGCGGCGATGCGGCCAGACTTCTTCGCAGCCTTGGCGAGGCCCTTCTTGCGCAGCCAGTCGATAGCCGCCTCGATGTCGCCGCCGGTCTCGCCCAGCGCGGCCTTGCAATCCATCATGCCCACGCCGGTCTTCTCGCGCAGGTCCTTCACCATCGCAGCGGTGATGTTCGACATGTCAACCTCTTGCTTCATGGGGCGAACCCGGCGCCTTGCGGGGCACCGGGTCACTCAACCGACATTCAGGTTCCGTGCGGGACGAAGGCGGCCCTGCGACAGGCCAACGTCACCCGCCTCGATCAGGCTTGACGGGCCGGCGCGCGAGCGCGGCCCGTGCGGCTCACGCCGCGTCGATCAGCGCACGCGCCTGACCGACCCAATCCTCGCGGCCGATGCGGCCGTTGAGCTTCAGCGTGCCGTCGAGCGAAGCGACATCCGCAGCTCCCATCGCAGCCACCTGCCAGTAATGGAAGACGCCGATTTCGTTGAGCTTCTTCTCAAGCTGCGGACCGACGCCAGACAGCTTGGACAGGTCATCGGGCGCGCCGCGCGGGGCGGTCAGGAGCTCGAAGGTCTCGCCGGAAGCCGGGGCGACTTCCTCAGTGCTTGCCAGTTCCTCGACCATCGGGGCCTCGGCGGCGCCGACATCGATTCCCATGTCGCCATGGCCGCGCGAGATGCCGTCAATGGCCGCGCGCGCCACAAGGTCGCAATAGAGGGCGATGGCACGGCCGGCATCGTCGTTGCCGGGAACGACATAGGTGATGCCGTCGGGATCGCAGTTGGTGTCAACGATCGCCGCAACCGGGATGCCCAGGCGCTGCGCTTCCTTGATGGCCAGCTGTTCCTTGTTCGTGTCGATGACGAAGATCAGGTCGGGCGTGCCGCCCATTTCCTTGATGCCGCCGAGCGCCTTCTCGAGCTTCTCGCGCTCGCGGGCGAGCATCAGGCGCTCCTTCTTCGTCAGGCCGGTGCCGCCCGTCGCGAGGATCTCGTCGAGCTTGCGCAGGCGCTGGATCGAGGCCGAAATCGTCTTCCAGTTGGTCAGCATGCCGCCGAGCCAGCGGGAATTCACGAAATACTGGGCCGAACGCTTCGCAGCATCGGCAACGGCGTCAGCAGCCTGACGCTTCGTGCCGACGAAGAGCACGCGACCGCCGCGGGCCACCGTATCCGACACCGCCTGCAGGGCGCGCGACAGCGCCGGAACCGTCTGGGCGAGGTCGATGATGTGGATGTTGTTGCGCGCGCCGAAAATGTAGGGCTCCATCTTCGGGTTCCAGCGATGCGACTGGTGGCCGAAATGGGCGCCTGCCTCGAGCAGCTGACGCATAGAAAAATCGGGCATAGCCATAGGTCTTCTCCGGTTAGGCCGCCGCGGGAAAGGTCGAGGATCGACCACCGGTGCCTGTAGAGGCTGGTCCCGCGTGTGAGATGGGGTGCGCCTTATCACCAAGGCGCCCGGGTGTCCAGCGCAGGCGGGCTCCGATCCGCCTTCAGTGCAGCTCGACCGTGACAACACCGGGTACGGCGCGGATGGCTCCCGCAATCTGGGGCGAGAGCGCGAAGCCCTCGCGCAGCTTCACCTCGACCTCGCGCTCCCCCTTGTCGAGGATCAGGACGAGCGAGACCTCCCCGTCGCCGCGCTCGCGCAGGCGCTCGCCGATGCTCGGCAACGGGCTTTCGTCGCGCAGGAAGATGCGCAGTCCCTTCTGGTGGCGGGCGGCCAGCGCATCGAGCGGATCGACGTTCTGGATGCGGGCGCGCACCTCCTCGCCTTCCACGCTGGCCTGCACCATCAGAACAACCGCGCGACCGGGTTCCAGCAGGTCGCGAAACTTCTGCAGGCCCTCGGAGAAGATGATCGCCTCGAAATGCCCTGTCCGGTCGGACAAGGTGACAATGCCCATCTTCGAACCGCTTTTCGTGCGGCGTTCCGTGCGGTCCAGCACGGTCGCCGCGATGCGGCCGACAGATGCTCCGGCCCGCGCGGCCTTGGCGAAATCGGCCCAGCGCTGCACCCGCATGCGGTCGAGAATGCCCTCATACTCGTCGAGCGGGTGGCCCGACAGGAAGAAGCCGATCGAATCATATTCGCGCTGCAGCCGCTCGGCCGGCAGCCAGGGCGCATGGGGTGGAATGCGCAGAGTCTCCGGGCCCGCGGCGGCAAAAAGCTCGTTCTGCCCGCCCGCCTCGCTGTCGCGGGCACGCTGCGCGGCCGCCATCATCGCATCGACAGCCGCGCAGGCGCCCGCACGCTCGGCCTCGAGACTGTCGAAGGCGCCCGCCGCGATCAGGCTCTCCAGCGTCCGACGATTGACCAGACGCGGGTCCATGCGCCGGGCGAAATCGCCGAGGTCGCGGAACGGCCCGCCCGCCTGACGGGCGGCCACGATCGAATCCACTGCCTGGCGCCCCACGCCCTTCACAGCCGCGAGCGCATAGCGGATGACGCCGTCATGCACATCGAAGACGACGCCTGAACGGTTCACGTCGGGAGGCTCGACCCTGATCTGGAGACGCTGCGCCTCACGCCGAAAATCGGAGAGCTTGTCGGTATTGTCCATGTCGAGGGTCATGGAGGCGGCCATGAACTCGACGGGATGGTTCGCCTTCAGCCAGGCGGTCTGGTAGGCGACGAGCGCGTAGGCTGCCGCGTGGCTCTTGTTGAAGCCGTAATCGGCGAACTTCGCCAGAAGGTCGAAGATCTCGTTGGCCAGCGCGTCGGTGAGGCCGCGTTCGGTCGCGCCCTTCACGAAGCGGTCGCGCTGCGCATCCATCTCCGCCTTGATCTTCTTGCCCATGGCGCGGCGCAGGAGGTCGGCATCGCCGAGCGAGTAGCCCGACAATTCCTGCGCCACCTGCATCACCTGCTCCTGGTAGACGATGATGCCGAAGGTCTCCTTCAGGATCGGCTCCAGACTCGGATGCAGATACCACTGGTCCGAGGGCTCGCCCTGCCCGTGCTT
>JBIPLL010000442.1:0-3132 GCA_044368425.1 Beijerinckiaceae bacterium | reverse complement strand
GGCTCGCATCTCGACGAGCGCCTTGCGCATTCCGACGCTTTCCACCTGGAACACGCCGACAGTCTCGCCGCGCCCGAGGAACTCGTAGGTCTTGGCGTCGTCGAAGGGCAGGTTCGACAGATCGACGGTCACCCCGCGCCGGGCCAGCAATTCAACGCAGGTCGAGAGAACGGTCAGGGTCTTGAGGCCGAGGAAGTCGAACTTCACGAGGCCCGCCTGCTCCACCCACTTCATGTTGTACTGGGTGACGCGCATGTCGGTGCGCGGATCGCGGTAGAGCGGCACGAGCTGTTCGAGAGGGCGGTCGCCGATGACGATGCCCGCCGCATGGGTCGAGGCGTGGCGGTGCAGTCCCTCCAGTTTCTGGGCCATGGTGAGGAGTCGCTCGACGACCGGCTCCTGCGCCGCCGCCTCGCGCAGCTTGGGCTCGTCCTCGATCGCCTTCTTGAGCGTCACCGGATTGGCCGGGTTCTGCGGCACGAGCTTGGTCAGCTTGTCGACCTGGCCATAGGGCATTTCGAGGACGCGGCCGACGTCGCGCAGCACGCCGCGTGCCTGCAGGGTGCCGAAGGTGATGATCTGGGCCACGCGCTCGTCGCCATAGCGGCGCTTCACGTAGTCGATGACCTCCTCGCGCCGGTCCTGGCAGAAGTCGATGTCGAAGTCAGGCATCGAGACGCGTTCGGGATTGAGGAATCGCTCGAACAGCAGGCTGAAGCGCAGCGGATCGAGGTCGGTAATCGTCAGTGCATAGGCGACGAGCGAGCCAGCGCCCGAGCCACGGCCCGGGCCGACCGGAATGCCCTGCGCCTTGGCCCACTTGATGAAGTCCGAGACGATCAGGAAATAGCCCGGATATTTCATGCGCTCGAAATCGAGGCGCTTCTCGTAATCCTCCACCGTCAGGCCGGGTGCCGGTTCGTGCGTTGCAAGGCGGGCCGCGAGGCCAGCCTGCGCCTGGAGGCGCAGTTCCGCCGCCTCGTCTGCGTCGGCATCCCCGCCGAAACGCGGCAGAATCGGCTTGCGTGTGCGCACGCGATAATGCGTCCGCATCGCGATCTCGACGGTCGATTGCAGCGCCTCGGGCAGGTCGGCGAAGAGCGCCTGCATCTCGGTGCGCGTCTTGAAGCGATGCTCGGACGTCAGGCGCCTGCGATCGTCATGGGCGATGAGGCGCCCCTCCGCGATGGCGAGCAGCGCGTCATGCGCCTCATAGTCCTCCGGCTTCGCGAAGAAGGGCTCGTTGGTCGCAACGAGCGGGATGCCGTGGCGGTAAGCCAGCGACACGAGTTCGGGCTCGGTCTGCCGCTCCTGCTGGGTGCCGTGCCTTTGCAGCTCGATATAGAGCCGGTTGCCGAACATGTCGGCGAGCGTTGAAAGCCGTGCCTGGGCCACATCGGCGCGCTGCTCGCGCAAGGCACGGTCCACGGGGCCATCCATGCCGCCGGTCAGGCAGATCAGGCCAGCGGCATTTGCTCTCAGCCGCTCGAACGAAACATGGGCCGGACCTGTCTGCGTGCCTTCGAGCCAGGCCGCGCTCGTGAGGGCCATCAGGTTGCCGTAGCCTGCCTCGTCGACGGCCAGAAGGACGAGATGCGGCAGGCCCTGGCGCGGCGTGCCGGGCCGCTGGCCTGCCGGCTCGGCGTCGCCGCAGGACACGGCGAGCTGGATGCCGATGATCGGCTGGATGCCAATCCCGGCGAGCTTCTCGGAGAACTCGAGTGCTCCAAACAGGTTGTTGGTGTCGGTCAGTGCCAGCGCAGGCTGGCGGTCCGACAAAGCGAGCTTGGCAAGGGTCGCAATCGGCAGCGCACCTTCGAGCAGCGAATAGGACGAGTGCACATGGAGATGCACGAAGCCCGGATCGCGCAGGAAACGTCCCTGTCCGTCGCCCGCCATCGTACTGCCTCTTCACCTGGCCGCCGACGCGCATCGGCGGATTCGCCCGCCCACGCCCGACCCTCCGCTTATCGGGCCGGCTCGTGGCAAGGTCGAGGCACAATCTGGCAAGGGCGAGCGGCAGCCTGTGGACAGATGCACTCAGACTGGCGACGTGGTTCCAAGTGCAGCCCAGAGCCCGATCATCGCGGCGAAGAGTGTCAGCGAGACCAGTTCGGCCAGTCCTTCAAGAATCGAGCGCATCGCGTCCTCCATCGTTGATGAAGGCAGTATGTTCTTGTTTTGTTCCATTTACAATACACCGTCATCCGGCTGATCCCGGAATCGGCATCAGGGTGAACGGGAGCTTAACGCGGGACTCAGGGCAGTTCGTGGACGAGACCATCGCGGATCGTCACGCGGCGATCCATGCGGCGCGCCAGCTCGAGATTGTGAGTCGCAATCAACGCAGCCAGGCTGAAGCGCCTGACCAGCGAGACGAGCATGGCGAAGACATGCTCGGATGTCTGCGGATCGAGATTGCCGGTGGGTTCGTCCGCCAGCAGCAGGCGCGGCGCGTTGGCGACCGCGCGCGCCAGCGCGACCCGCTGCTGCTCGCCGCCTGACAGTTCGGAGGGGCGGTGTTCGAGCCGCTCGCCGAGACCGAGGAATGTCAGGAGCTGGCTGCCCCAGGTTGCGGCATCGGATCGCGCAACGCCGCGGATCAATTGCGGCAGGATGACATTCTCCAGCGCCGAGAATTCCGGCAGGAGATGGTGAAACTGGTAGACGAACCCGATATCGGTCCGACGAAGCGCGCTGCGCTGGGTATCGGTCATGCCGCTCGTGGGCGCTCCGCCAATATAGACCTCGCCGCCGTCCGGTTGCTCGAGAAGCCCCGCCACGTGCAGCAGCGTGGACTTGCCGGTACCAGAGGGCGCCACGAGCGCGACCATCTGGCCGGGCATGACGTGCAGATCGGCGCCGCGCAGCACGTCCAGCGTGCCGCCGCCGGCAACCGGGTAGCGGCGCTCGACCTTGACGAGATAAAGGCTCGGATAGGTTTCGCTCATCCCATCCTCACCGCCTGGACCGGGTCGACGCGCGCAGCGCGCCAGCTCGGATAGATTGTGGCGAGGATCGAGAGCACGAGCGCCATCAGCACGATGGTCGCGACCTCGGACGGGTCGATGCGCGCGGGCAGCCGCGACAGGAAATACAGCTCGGCCGGGAACAGGTTCGTGTTCGTCATCT
>JBIPLL010000104.1:0-7500 GCA_044368425.1 Beijerinckiaceae bacterium | reverse complement strand
GCCCCGCCCGATGTCGCACCGGCACCGATGACGGTGTGGATCTCGTCGATGAACATGATGGCCTTGGGATGGGCCTCGATTTCCTTGACGACCTGCTTGAGACGCTCCTCGAAATCGCCGCGATAGCGCGTGCCGGCCAGCAGCGTGCCCATATCGAGCGCATAGACCGTGGCGTCGCGCAGAACCTCCGGCACCTCGCCGCGGATGATCTTGCGGGCAAGCCCCTCGGCAATGGCCGTCTTGCCGACGCCGGGATCGCCGACGAGCAGCGGGTTGTTCTTCTGCCGCCGGCAGAGAACCTGGATCGTTCGCTGAACCTCGGCCTCGCGCCCGATCAGCGGATCGATCTTGCCCTCGCGCGCCTTCTTGTTGAGGTCGACGCAATAGGCGTCCAGCGCGTCCTGCTTCTTTTTCGGCGTATCGCCCTCGTTCGTCTTGGCTTCGCCGGCCTCGCTCTCCTCACTGGCGCCGCGTGGCGCGCGCGAGGTATTCATGTCGGCGCGTTTCGCTATGCCGTGGCTGATATAGTTCACGGCATCGTAGCGGGTCATGTCCTGCTCTTGCAGGAAATAGGCGGCATGGCTCTCGCGCTCTGCAAAGATCGCGACGAGCACGTTGGCGCCCGTCACTTCCTCGCGGCCCGACGATTGCACATGGATGACGGCGCGCTGGATGACACGCTGGAAGCCGGCGGTCGGCTTGGAATCGTCGCGACCATCAGTGACCAGGCTTGCCAGCTCCGTGTCGACATATTCGACAAGGTTGCGCCTCAGGATGTCGAGATCGACATTGCACGCCCGCATGACTGCGGAGGCATCCTGATCATCGACAAGCGCCAGGAGCAGGTGCTCCAGCGTCGCATATTCGTGCCTGCGCTCATTCGCGAAGGCGAGAGCCCGGTGCAAGGCTTGTTCAAGACTGCGGGAGAACGTCGGCAATTGCGACCCCTGGGCTCGTCATTTCTTTTCCATGACGCATTGCAAAGGGTGCTGGTGTTTGCGCGAGAAGTCCATGACTTGCGTCACTTTCGTCTCGGCCACCTCATAGGTGAACACCCCACACTCGCCTACGCCATTGTGATGCACATGGAGCATGATGGTCGTGGCCGCTTCGCGGTCCTTGTTAAAGAACTTCTCGAGGACGTGGATCACGAACTCCATGGGCGTGTAGTCGTCATTCAGCAGAAGCACCCGATACAGGTTCGGGCGTTTCGACCGCGTCCGCGTGCGGGTCAGGATTGCAGTCCCCTCACCCCGGTCACGACCGCCGCCAGGAACCTTTGGCTCCCTCGCAGCCCGCACCAGACACGAACCCTCCGTTGAGACCGGCAGCACCGGCAAGACGGCATCGGCACTGGCGAGAACACGGCCACCCGTCAGACGAAAACCCAGACCGCAAAAAGCCGGACAGCTCTTCGCGACAGACGGGTTGGCGTCCATCAAGGCCTGAATGGCCGCATCTTTCCCTTCCGGGAGATCAAGCTCGATCGACCGGCTGGTCACGCTGAGGGCCTCACCCCATTCCTGTTCCGACACATTGAAGCTAATCTATAGCGCACCTGCCGCCTTTGCCAGTGCGACGCCCTCGCTATCTGCTGCATCGGCCATTGCAGCGCGCGCGGAGCGGCTGAGCTTGACTGGCAGCCTTCCCGAACCATGGCAGGACACGGCTTCAGCACGACGCCGCAGGCCCGAAACGAAAAAGCCCGGCTCGCGCCGGGCTCATCTCATCTGGATCACGCGCAAGGCCGGCAGGCGCAAGCCCGCCACCATGCCCGCCGCTGCGAATTACTTCGCGGCGGCAGTCGCCTTGGCCACGACGGCCTCGAGCGGCTTGAAGGCTTCCTTCGCGAGACCGGTATAAAGTTCGGTCATCTTGGTGCTCTGGGCAACCAGCGACTCATACGCAACCTTGGCATGCTCGCTCTGGATCTCGATGACCTTGTCGAGCGACTTGGCGCCCATCAGCTTCTCGACGAAGGCGGTGTTCGTCTCGAACGCCTTCTTCGAATAGTCGGTCGCCTCGACGGCGATCGCCTGCAGGCCCTTCGACACGGTGCCGAACGACTTCAGCGCGTTATCGACGCCATCCTTGCTCAGCTTCTGGAAGCTCTCGAACTGCTGGAACATGGGACTTCCCCTATCGCGACGCATGACGCCGCACGATGCGCGCGCTCAGGCGCTGGACCACCGACAGGCCATCTCCATGGATCGATCCATCGGCATGACCCTCATATTGTGCGCTGCAACATGAATGTCAAGACATCTTGCGATGCACAATCCGAATTCAACTTTACCGCGAAAACGGCAGGCCCGTTGAATCGAACTCTGAATTGACAGGCCCAAGCGCCTCCAGCGACTCGCCTTTGCAGCACAGAGAAAACCGGAACATCGCCGTCGCGATCCCCGCAACCTGCGCATGGCAGCCATCAATCGGGATCGCATGCGGGCCGGCTTAACCCATCCGTAACCGCGTTCGACCTAGCCTTGCATCATGTGTCGCTTCTGCAACGCCTCGGTCGAGGGCGGGTCGAGGCAGGGATCACGAAAGCCGGCTTCCCGGCTTGGCGCTGACGGAAGTTTGAAATGGTGCAGGGTCGCGTTGCGTCGCGGCGGGGGCGGTTGTCCACGCTGCTGGGGGTGGTAGGTCTGGTGGCTGCATTCGCCATGGCGATGAGCGACCCCGCCGAGGCGCGCCCTCGCAAGAAGAAGGCCGTACAGGCCTATGCCCCGCCTTATGCCGCGATGGTCGTCGATGCCAAGACCGGTCGCGTCCTGCATGCCGAGAACGAGGATGCCCTGCGTCATCCTGCCTCGGTCACGAAGGTCATGACGCTTTACCTCCTGTTCGAGCAGATCGAACGCGGTCGCCTCAAGCTCGACACCCCTCTGCGCGTTTCGGCGCGCGCGGCCGCGCAGTCGCCATCGAAGATCGGCGTGCGTGCAGGCCAGACGATCGAGGTCGAGGACGCGATCAAGGCGCTCGTCACCAAGTCGGCCAATGACGTAGCGGTAGTCGTGGCGGAAGCCATTGGCGGCACCGAGGAGGAATTCGCCGAGATGATGACGCGGCGTGCCCGCTCCATCGGCATGACGCGCAGCGTGTTCCGCAACGCATCGGGCCTGCCCAATCCGCAGCAGGTCACGACGGCACGCGACCTGACGATCCTGGGGCGCTCGCTGCAGGACCGTTTCCCAAATTACTACAGCTATTTCGGCACCCGCACCTTCAGCTGGGGCCGCGCAAACTATGCCAATCACAACCGGTTGCTCGGCACGGTCGAAGGCGTGGACGGCATCAAGACCGGCTATACCCGCGCCTCGGGCTTCAATCTGCTGACCTCCGCCCGCACGGAGAACCGGCACATCGTCGCCGCCGTGCTGGGCGGTCGCAGCGGCGCCTCGCGCGACCGGATCATGGCAAACCTTGTCGAATCGAATCTGCCGCGCGCCTTCGCTGGCGCCCGCACGGCTGCGCCGATCCTGGCTGATGCCACGCCCGAGCGTCCGCGCCCGGCCGTCATCGCGGCGGCGCCGAGCGCGACACGCACCACGACGAACCCGGACACGGCCACCCGCACGCAGACAACCGCGAGCATCGCGCCGTCCAATGCTGCCACGACCTTGCCGCCGCAGGTCGAGCCGGAGCGCTCCATTCGTCCGCCGCTGGAACTGGCGGCAGCCCGCCCGGTCGCGGCCTCCACCCTGACGACGGGCTCGACGACGCCGGCGACCCTGCGCTGGACGGCAGGCCTCCCGGGCACCCCGGCAACCGCCGAGGCGACGCGCCAGGAGGCCTCTCGCCAAGAGGCTCCGCGCCAAGAAGCTCCGCGCCAAGAAGTCGCTCGTCAGGAGGTCGCAAGGGCGGAAACGGCGATCGCGCGCCAGCCGGCGGCTCCCGCCCCGCGTGTTGCGGCCGCTCCGCAGGCCACCGGCTGGATCATCCAGGTGGGAGCGACCGACGACGAGACCAAGGCCAGGGACATTCTCGCCGATGCCCGCTCGAAGTCGCGCGGCACGCTCGGCAAGGCCTCGCCCTTTACCGAGAAGGTCGTGCGCGACGGCACCACCCTGTTCCGTGCACGCTTCGCCGGCTTCGACGAGGCTGACGATGCGCAGGCCGCCTGCAAGGTGCTGAAGCGCAGCGGCATGGCCTGTTTCGCCGCCCGGATGTGATTCGCCGCCCGGGTGTGAGCGGCCTGACGAATAATGGTTCCCGGCGCGCTTGTGCCTGGAGCCGGGCACCGGCCCCTCCGGTTCCGCGGGAGATCCCCGCGCCATGAAACGCAGCAATGCCCGACAGTTTCGCGCGTGGAGTATCAGCGATGCCGGCCGAGCAGCACTTCCTTGGCCTGATTGACCCGAGCGGCCAGATAGGTGGACCCGCCCTGGTCGGGATGGACCCGTTTCATCAGGCTGCGATGGGCGTGCCGAACAGCCTCGGCGTCGGCTCCCGGAGCAAGGCCCAGAATTTCGTAAGCCTCCTGTTCGGTCATCGGGCCGGAAGCGGGGCCGGGCTTGGTCCCGCCCGCGTCAGGGTGCGGCTCAGCGTCTTCACGCCAGCCGGAAAGCCGGCGGTCAAGATATGCCTCTAGAAGGCGTGCACCGTCGGGATCCTGCGACGTGCAGTGCCGCCATAGGCTGAGCAGGTCGGCGGGCGGCAGATCATCGAGCCTGCGCCCGGCATATGGCCCGGCGAGAATCTCGCCCTGCATCTGCCCGCTCTCATGATCAAGCTCCATCTCGATGGTTGCAGAGCGCACGCGCGACACCTGGGCCGGGCTGGCTTTGGATCGCTGCATCATCGATGGAAGGCGATTATAGCCGAGCAGCCACGCACCGAGACTGCCGGCCATGAAGGCCATGTCGATTCGCCCGCGCAACGCGAGAAACGCAGCAAGGCAGATCGAGCCGACGCCACCCGCAACCCGCATCATCTGCGCGAGCGCGGTGGGGTTAGACTTCTGGAACAGGGTCGTCAGCCACCAGAGGGCGGCGACGGCGGCAATTCCATAAAGCAGACCCATGTCGCCTCCCCGCCTCGTGCGGCTTCACTTCGATTATCGCTTCGGGCCGACAAGCGCCAGCCAGCGCCGCGCCTCGCCGCCCTCCCGGTCCGCGAGCCGCTTCAATCCCTCGACGCCGCCTCCCGCATAGGCCGCCGCTGCGCGCAGAAGTTCCGCCAGGCGCCCCGGCGCACCGACATCGAAGCGGGCATGCACGCCGCCGGTCAGCCGGGCCAGTTCCGCAAAGGCGCTGGCAGCGACAGGATCATGGCCCTCCTGGAACATGAAGAGCCGGACATTGCGCAGCGCGAGTTCGCCGGCAAGGGCGCAAAGTTCGTCGATCCCCTCTTCCATCGCGTCCCCGACGAAGATCACGGCGCGCACCGGTTGCCGGGCATCCTCCTCGCGGACATGGCGCAAGACCTTCGCGATCTGCGTATGTCCGCCACGGCAGTCGATCTGGGCCATGAGATCGGTCAGCGCGCGCGCATCCGCCACGAATCGGGAGGCGCGGCACTCGGTCAGGCCCCGGAAATAGACGAGCTGGACGCTCAGTCCCCCCATCTGCGAGGCGGCCTGAAACATCTCCGCCTGAAGCCGCATCGCGGCATCCCATGTCGGCTGCCGGCTCATCGTTGCGTCCAGCGCAAAGACGAGCCGTCCCGCCTGCCCCGTCGCCGCGCCCTTCAGCCGCGCGGCATCGCCGAGAAAAGTCTCGATGCCCGAGCGCGGCGTCGCGGCAACGCCGGTCGCCGCCGGCCGGACGGGCGCCGGCCTCTTGTCCTGAGTCACTGTTCCCGGTCTCCGTGGCGCAACTCACCTATAGATAGGTTGCCCGGCGAAAAACGCGAATGGCCTGAAAGTCCCCTGCCCCGAAAGGCGAGGCCGCCAGACGGGCTCGCGGCTCGTCCGGCTGCCGTGCTTGGCGCAGGCCGCGCCTCTCTGCTAACGCAGTTGCCGGCCTGCGGGCCTTTGCGTGAAGGAGCATTGCGATGTCGATTGCGGTTGTCGAAACGGTCGCCCAATTGCGGACGCGCGTCGGGGTCTGGCGCCGGGAGGGGGAGCGTGTCGCGCTGGTCCCCACGATGGGCGCACTGCACGAGGGTCATCTGTCGCTGGTCCGGGAGGCCCGGCTTCTCGGTTGCCGGATCGTCGTGTCGATCTTCGTCAATCCGACCCAGTTCGGTCCGTCCGAGGATTTTTCGCGATACCCCCGCACGTTCGGCCAGGATTGCGAGATGCTGGACAAGGAGGGAGCCCATCTCGTCTTCGCTCCCTCGGTCGATGAAATGTATCCCGCCGGCTTCGCCACGACGGTGCGGCTGTCCGGGCCCGCGGCGGCCGGGCTGGAGGATCGCTTCCGGCCAACCCATTTCGAGGGCGTGGCTACGATCGTGGCGAAGTTGCTCGGCCAGACGATGCCCGACGTCGCCTTTTTCGGCCAGAAGGACTACCAGCAGCTCAAGGTCGTCACCCGCATGGCGCGGGACCTCGACCTGCCCGTGCGCATCATTGGCGGCGAGACCGTCCGCGAGGCCAACGGGCTCGCGATGTCCTCGCGCAATCGCTACCTCTCCCCCGAAGAAAGGCAGAAGGCGCCGCTCATTCACAAGACGCTGAACGATGCGGCGGCGAGGATCCGCTCCGGGACCGATGCCGACCTTGCAGCGAGCGACGCGCGAGACAGACTGGCAGCGGAAGGCTTCGCGCTGGACTATCTGGAGGCGCGCAATGCCGACAGCCTGGCGCCGCTGACGGTCGAGCCCGGCCCGGTTCGCCTCCTGGTGGCTGCGCGGCTGGGAGCGACGCGGCTCATCGATAACATCGCGGTGTGAAGGGCAGTTGTCAGTGCATGCGACGGCGCGTCTCGCCATCGGATTGCTGGCGCCATGCGGCAAGAGCCGCGCCAGGGACGCCCTGGTCGGCCAGATCGACCGCCATTTGTTCGAAGCGATGACGGCAATCGTCAAGATCGCGGGCCATCGCGATGCCTGCCGATGCGAGATCGAGCGCGGCCGAATAGTCGATGAACGCAAAAGCAGCCTGGGCCGTACGAAACAGCCGGGCCTCGTCGCTGACGAGCGCACCCGATTCGCGATCGTAAACCTGCACGAGGAAGCCGTCCGAGCGCGCCATGACCTCGTAGCGGAAACCTGCCCCGTCTGCGCCGCCAATCATCATGCCGACCTCCCGACGCCTCGATTCTGGGCGTCCATCATGATCCTGACAGGGCCGGAACATGGCGTCGGTGCGGCGCCGCACGCGGACGCTCACCTGCCCGATATCCGCTGTCGGAATGTGGGAGGAACAATGCCTGGCGGACGGGATTGTTCCCGGCCGCCTCTCGGAGACATGCGCCCGGTCAGCTGCCGAGCACGGCCTTGATCTGCGCGCTGACCTTGCCGAAATCCATCTGGCCGGGATGTTTCGCCTTCAGGATCGCGACGACCTTGCCCATGTCCTTCATGGATGTCGCGCCCGCCTCCGCCACGGCA
>JBIPLL010000607.1:0-7548 GCA_044368425.1 Beijerinckiaceae bacterium | reverse complement strand
CTTTACCAATTTCAAAAAGTATATCTTTTATTTCATTTTCTAAATTCATTTGAGCCTCCTGTAGGATTTGAACCTACGACAACCCGCTTACAAGGCGGGTACTCTACCCCTGAGTTAAGGAGGCAGCCATTATGCTACAACAACCTTAGCAATAGCATTAATTGTTGCAGCAATTCTTCCAATATCACGAAGTTGCTCAACAGTATATCCTTCTTGTTTTAAGGTTTCATAATGAGCCTTTACACAGAAATGACACTTGCCAATAATAGATGCAATAAGTGCATATGATTCAAACTTGGCCTTAGTTGTACCGCCATGAGATGCAATAGCATTCATTCTAAGTTGTGCTGGTAATCCAGTTAGATTTGGATCATCTGCCATTTCAGTATATGGATACCATACATTGTTCTGTGCCATCAAGGCTGCTGCTGTAAATGCTGCATTTTTTTCTACTTCATCAGTAACACCAGCCGAAATCATGGCAACAATATCCTGATTACCTGTTGCTAATGCTGCTGCAAGTGCGAGGGATGAAGCATAATCATAATCTACAGTACTTCTATTAATAACTGTATCAAGATTTAACTTAATGTCTTTAGCATATTCAGGAACGAGTTCCTTAATCTCATCTACCCAACTCACAATGTTTCTCCACCAAGACTTCTATTACATGCACAAAGTTCTCCTGTTTGAAGAGCATCAAGAATACGTAATGTTTCTTCTGGGCTTCTTCCAACATTAAGATTGTTTACTGTAACATGCTGAATAATATTATCTGGATCCACAATAAAGGTTGCACGAAGAGCGACTCCATCTTTATTTAAGATACCTAATTGGCTTGCAAGTCCAGTATAACCTTCTTCATTATCCCATCCCCATTCACGAATTTGATCTGCAAAAGACCATGAATTGGTCTTCTTTAGGTCTTCATGTGCATTACGCCAAGCAACTTTGCAAAATTCATTATCTGTTGATCCTGTTAGCAATACTGCATCACGATCATTAAAGTCATTGACTAACTTATCATATGCAACAATTTCTGTTGGACATACAAAAGTAAAATCCTTTGGATAATATACAATTACCTTCCATTTACCTGGAAATGACTTTTCACTCAGCACTTCAAATACATCATCTGCAGAATCCAGTCTGCCTGGCTTTACTCCGACAATGCGAAATGGATCTAACTTATTTCCGATAGTTTTCATTTCTATCTCTTTCTACTAGTAGTTTATCTATTATAGCATTAGCGTCCCCAACGGGATTTGAACCCGTGTTACCGCCGTGAAAGGGCGATGTCCTTGGCCACTAGACGATGGGGACAAAAGGAGAGGATAGGGTTGCAACTTGGCAAATATATGTTTCCCTTTTCCCTGGCATACATTGCCACCTATCCTCTCTGCGATCCGTACGGGACTTGAACCCGTGACCTCTACCGTGACAGGGTAGCGAACTAACCAACTATTCTAACGGACCTACCATTAAAGTATATCGCATCGTAACTACTAATGCAACTTAATTTATTCAGTTTCTTTATATCTTTTTATATATTTAATTAGATTATCTCTTTCAGACTCAGGGGAGCCATTAAAAAGTATTTCATTAATACCTTTTGATTCTAATTCTTTAACAAACCTAACAAAATTATCATAAGTAAAGTATGCAGTATCATTTAAAAATCTTTTTCTATCTAAATACGACTTGCCATCTTGAGTATGAACGACAATATCTTTAGGAAACTCATTATCGATTTCTTCTTGTGTATCTCTTATGATAGGAGAAATTGCCAACATAATCTTTTTGCCAGATAAGTCAAAGCCTACCCCAGGCTTTAGTTGACCATCTACACTTTTATCTAAAAAATATCCAAATTTGTATTCTCTATATGGAAATATAATGTTATATCCAAGTTTTGCCACGGCCTCTAAAGAATGTATATTAGTACATGTAACATAGCATTCTGGAATTTGCACACCATGACTTTCCATATCTCTAAGTTCTTTTAAGTAATCAATCATATAGTTTGTTCGATCTGGAATAGAAGAAGCATCTGTGACTGTACCAAGAATACCGCCAAAGTCAACTTCATCAGGTTTGATATGTCCAGCAATGATGTTGACCTGTAATCTTTCTGGTTGGATTTCATTGATAGATTGATTTATCATGCAAAGATATTGTGCTGACAAGGCATGTGGCCTAATAGCAATCATGTATTTTATTTTTTGATCTAATTTCATAGTTCTGGCAACAAAAGTAAAGAAATCTCCTTGCCATTGCCTATATGTAAAAAGAATTCCATCACAATGGGCATCTTCAAGTTCATCTATATTAGACGAAGTTGTTGATACATGTCCTCCAAAATAATGAAACTTCATATTTCAATTATACCTTACTCTCTTGCTGGTCTGGCAGGTCTCGATCCTGCGACATCTCGATTAACAGTCGAGTGTTCTACCAACTGAACTACAGACCAATTGTTAAATTGTAGCACCCCTGATTGGATTCGAACCAACGACAAACGGATTAGAAGTCCGCTACTCTTCCACTGAGTTACAGAGGTCTGGTACATCTGGAAGGACTTGAACCTTCGGCTCTCCGCATATAAGGCGGGTACTCTAACCAACTGAGTTACAGATGCGTACCCCTGGTTGGATTCGAACCAACGCTTGCACGATTTTAAGTCGTGTGCCTCTACCACTGGGCTACAAGGGCAAAGTAGAGCAGGTAGGACTTGAACCTACGATAACCGAATTATGAGTTCGGGGCCTTGACCAACTTGGCTACTGCTCCTTAAACCTATTCCGTAACTACCTTGGTTTTTACACCAAATAAAGATGGAAACATAACTGCCAATCTAATAGATTTGATATAAAGCCAATATAACATAGCAAATCCACCAACTAAGTATCCAGCCCATGAACCTACAATAAAATAAAATATAAAATAAGGAAGAATGACTCCTCCAATTAAATTATAGTTTGGCATATTATCAAGAGATGGCAATTCTGCTCCAGTCTCCGTCATAATTATCTTTTCTGTTTTTTCTACAGTTTCATTAGTCTTTACTGACTTTTTACTTTTACTTTTACCTAATACTTCTGTATTAGATAAACCGCTTCCAGGAATACCAACAGTACCCCTAACTTTACCGTCTGAGCCAAGAGTCATTCTTGCGCCAGTAGTTCCAAGAGAGGTGCTGACCCCACCCTTGCTTAGACTAAGTCTAACCCCTGGCATGATCTTCATGCTTTTTCTAAATCTTAATGCCATATTATTATCCTCTACACTTTCTATAATATCCGTTTACCTGAGTACCATTTGACTTTGTGTATCCGCTTACCCAGCATTTACCATTTGAACTTTTTGTGCTTGTGCCTTGATAATATTTGTCAACATATCGAATACCCATAGCGCCTAAATTTTTACATGTTACAGAAACTTTCTTACCAGTTAAAATGCTTGTAAATTTTGTTGTTTTACCAATGCTTGTTTTTGAGCATTCTTCATAAATACCTTGCTCTTCAAAGCGTTGCTTAACCCATATCCAGCCACTATCAGATGACTCATTTGTTTCTAATCCAATAGATACTTTGTAAAGTCGTTGTCTTTCTTTTTCAATTTCTTTTATAGATGTTGGGTCTGACAAGCCTTGCTTTTCTAAAAGAGCATTGGCTGCATTAACATTAATTAAATCATCGTTTGCCTGTGCAGGCGAGGGAGCAATCAAAGAGATTGCAAAAATAATAGCGATAAGTTTTTTCATTGTAAAGCCTTTCTGTTTAGGTTATATACTAATTATAGAACAAAAGCAACTGATTGTCAACATCAGGATCTTCGTATTTCAAATACCTTACTTCATTAATTATTTTATTACACAGTGCTACTTCAATCATCTCGTGTGAATAACTACCTGTAATAGGTTTGGCAGAAAAGTAAACAACATAATATATATCTGGATACTTAGCCTTAATCAATGCACCATTTGCTATAGCCTTTTTTACATTGTCAGTTCTTTGTGCACCTGGTCTTTTTTTACCATCGTCTCGACCACCTTTAGATTCAACATATTCATCTCTTTCTCCGTAAGCAATAAAATCTACTTCACATCCAGTTCCAGGCATGTAAATGTTTTTATCTATCTTACTAAAGCCACGAGTTTGTAAATCTTTGAAAACAAAATCTTCAAACTCATCTCCGCTTTTTTTAGAATCTGATTGAAAATTATATTCCATTGTCCTCTAACCTTTTTAAGATTTCAGCAGTATTAGGATCATTCATCATTTCTGCTATAGCATCTTTAACTGATGGTCTGATTTCTGGCAGGGTGTACAAATCATTGTTCGTAATCTTATTTAACAACTGCCTCAATCTTTCACAGTCATCATGCTTCCACCATGTATAGCAATATAGTTTTCCATCAGCCTCAACTATGTTAAGACAAGACTTATATTCCTCAACGATCTGGTCTACAATGACCTTCTGTGCCTTTTTACAGCCATTACATGGGCAGACCCAGTTAGACACCCTTGGCCTTTTTGATTACATCAACTGCCAGCATTCTCATACCCAAAGCATTTAGTTGTGCACCATTACTTTCAAGAGGTATTTTTTCTATTTCAGCAATAATTTTATCTTTAATTTCTTTTACAACCTTATGCGTACCATTGCAAACTGGGTACTCAGTTGAAAAGCCACATCCACACATACTCATTATTTCTCCTCTGTTTCTTCATCGAAAGACATTTCCCAGTCTTCCATACTTTTTGATAATCTAATTAAAGATATTCCAGCCACACCTGCAGCAACGCCAATAGTAATAACTAATGGCAGCAATAGTTTTTTCATTTATAATTTCTCCACATCTGATATCATCTCAAGTATATCACCTAAAGATTTTTCTGGCAAATCATGAAAGTAATAATTACCATCATCCTTAATAGTCCAACCACGCCAACCATCTCCATCATCCCAAAAAGCAGATGCTGTTTTCATAGACTCTGGATCATTTAAAATGCGAGTAAATGAATTATAAAAATTGACCTCATCAAAGATAGCAAGTCTAAGTTTTTCCCATTTAAAAATTAAATTAACAATCTTATCTACCACGAATTAACTCCCACTCACCTGTTTCTTTAGCAACAAACACATTGCCATTTTCTCTGTCAACAAGAAGATACTTTTCTGGACACCTTGTTCTTAAAGTTACGATTACTTCTTCTTGCATCTCTTCAAACTCTACCTGTTTTCTGCTCACAGTGACACCCCTATTAAGATACCTATAATAAAACTAAGCAAGCCTACAGACCAATAAAAAGTATTTCTCATATGCTGCAAAATAATATCTTTAACTACTTCAGTAGGTATAACAATCTCATATCCATCTTTATCTGGATCTGGAAAACTATAGTTTTTCATTTATGCTCCTTCATATGTCTATTTAGTGTATCATGTGCGAATATACCCCAACGCACTTCAGTTTCTTTTTTGCACACGGGACAAATCACAACTTTACCAGTCATATATCCAGTATACAGTAAACGACCTATTTTGTAAAGTTGTCTTCAGAAAATGCTTCAGATATAATACGAAGTCTTTCTCTTATCTCCCATCTTTCATGCTTAGAAAGATGTGGTTTGTCAGCAATTCTATCTTTATTTTTTTCAGATCTTTTACGCTGAGTTTCTGATCTACTCTCATTAGACTGTTTCATTTAATAAGTTACCCCATATATTTAAAAACAAAATGCTTGTCGCATACATCAACAATCTGACCAGTCTCTTTGTCTGGCTGGGTAAATTTAGCAAAATCGTCACATTTGATGCACTTGGTTTTTTTGCCATAGCAATTTGAGGCGGGACATAAAGAGTCCTTATCCTTAACATCTACATCTACCTCAAAGGAAGTACCACAATGGGAGCAGATCTTTTTAACCTGTAACATACTATTCATTATACACCAATTCAATTATATGACGTCGTTGCCATTTTTATCTTTTGTTTTAACCCAAGAGCCTATCTTGCATTCCATAACCTTTTGTCTTAATGTTTCTCCAAAAGATGGGTGAGTTATCTCAGATCCCCTATACTCTTGACCAGTTTCTAAGTCTATAACAAGCCATTTGCCAGGAGCCTTTGTATGAAGAATAAGATCTATTGGATGGTCAAAAGAATCTACTTCGCTGCCATCTTTTAATTTACGCTTATTCACTAACAGTCTTCTCGTGATGATAGAAAAGACATTTCAATATCTTCCCAACATCTTCCATATAGTGTATGTCTGTTTCCATTAGTTACCTTAGTAACACGATGTTCAAACTCTCTATACAATGGAATGTTTACAAGCATACCTGGTTCTGGTTTGATAACATAATCTTTATTTAGAAACTCTAAGATACCGCCATCAAAATTATCATTTATGTATACATTAAAAGATGCACTGATAACAGTTTCTGCCATTACTGCAGATTTAGACTCTGATCCAGATACCATTGTATGTTGATATTCTTCTGAATCTTCTTCATCTCTTTCGTAATGAAAATTCATAGCCCAATCAACATCTTTTACTTTCATACCTGGAACATGGGCCAAAGGCTCATCTTCTGGTACCTCAAAGAAAGACTGCAACGCTCCTGCACCAGCAAAATATTTAGGCAAGACTGCTTCTAATCTTTCTTCAACATCTTTGAGATGTGGGACTGGTATAAACTTTGGATTATTCTTTGGATGCGGTGGGATTAATATTCCATCATCTCCATACTCAGGTACATACCCAAGAAACTTATTTCTAATGTTTCCACCGTATGGTGAACGCATGGTTGGATACCAGCCCTCTGGCTCAATGGCTTGCTTATTAAACCATTCCAGTTCTTCTGCTGATAGGAAGTTGCGAATGACCCAAAGATCCTTCTCAATGTATTCCTTCTTTGGTTCCCAAATCTCTTTTAGTGAGTTTAATTTAGCGGGATCTCTTGCTTCTAATAAATCGTAGTTAGGCATATAACGATTATACCAGATAGTTCTTAAATCGATTTTTTTCAACGGGAGTTAAAGTTCGGCGGAAAATAGAAATACAAATCCCCCTATGCTCTAAACGAGCACTATGGATTACTATAACAAATATCGCCTATCTGCTATACTATCAATAATGACAAACCTTTATAGATGTATGAAGTGTGGCAATAATATACCTGTAGATTCAGATGATGGTTTGGTATGTCATATCTGTGATAATAATACATTTATTCAGGTTACTGAGGATAATGCAAACAAGATCCCATTTCCCACCCATCTGTATAACTATGGGGATAGGGATGAAAGTGTTTGCAATGATTCATCTGGTTTCTGCCCATGTGGCGAATATATTACCCATCCAAAGAATGAGCCATGTGTCATCGATAAGGTAGATAAACAACCAAGAACCTGGGATTGCCATTGTAGTACATCATCTTGTCCTTGTGGGGCTTATGTGGCTCATAAAGTGGATGAACCCTGCACAGCCAAAAATGCGGGGGAATAGGAAAGTATCCCCATTATCCCCTATATAAACTAT
>JBIPLL010000102.1:0-7562 GCA_044368425.1 Beijerinckiaceae bacterium | reverse complement strand
AAGCGGTCGTTTACAGAGGCGCGGACCGGAAGGAAAGCCCGCGGGTCCGCTTTCCTGCCGTTTTCTGTTATGACCGTGGCGCGCGACAGGCACGGGAGCGGGCGCCTGCTCTTGCTCGTCTCCCGTCGCATTCCCATCTGAAGTGGTAATGTCGCGCTGGACCGTGGCGCCTTGCGCCCTTAAAGCAGTCATCGCGCAAATTCCGACGTCAAGATGCCCCGCGGGCGGCTTCAGGCCGCCGGGGCCTCCGAAAGGCCTTCCATGTTCAGCGCCATCGCGAAAAAGATCTTCGGCTCCGCCAATGACAGGCGGCTGAAGGGCTACAGGCCCCGGGTCGAGGCGATCAACGCGCTGGAGCCCGAGATCAAGGCCCTGTCCGACGAGGCCCTCAAGGCCCGGACCGTCGAGCTCAAGGCGCAACTGGCCGCCGGCAAGAGCCTCGACGACATTCTCGTCCCGGCCTTCGCCACTGTGCGCGAGGCCTCGCGGCGTGTGCTCGGCCTGCGGCATTTCGACGTGCAGATGATCGGCGGCATGGTCCTGCACGAGGGCATGATCGCGGAGATGAAGACGGGCGAGGGCAAGACGCTTGTCGCCACGCTCGCCGTGTATCTCAACGCGCTCGCGGGCAAGGGCGTGCATGTCGTCACGGTCAACGACTATCTCGCCCGCCGCGACGCAGACTGGATGGGCCAGATCTACAATTATCTCGGTCTCAGCGTCGGCGTGATCGTGCATGGCCTCGACGACGAGGAGCGTCGGCAGGCCTATGGCTGCGACATCACCTACGGGACGAACAACGAGTTCGGCTTCGATTATCTGCGCGACAACATGAAGTACGACTTCGGGCAGATGACGCAGCGGGGCCACACCTTCGCGATCGTCGACGAGGTCGATTCGATCCTGGTCGACGAGGCGCGCACGCCGCTCATCATCTCGGGCCCGCTCGACGATCGCTCCGACCTCTATCATTCCATCGATCAGCTCGCGCAGAAGCTGGTGCCCGGCGACTACGATCTCGACGAGAAGCAGCGCGCCGTCTCGCTGACCGAGGGCGGCAACGAGAAGATGGAAGCGCTGCTGGAAGAGGCGGGGCTTCTCAAGGAAGGCGCTCTCTATGACGCGGTGAACGCCACCCTCGTCCATCACGTCAACCAGGCGTTGCGGGCGCATACGCTGTTCACGCGCGACAAGGACTACATCGTGCGCAACGGCGAGGTGGTCATCATCGACGAGTTCACCGGCCGCATGATGCCGGGCCGGCGCTATTCGGAGGGCCTGCATCAGGCGCTCGAAGCCAAGGAGAAGGTGCAGGTCCAGCCCGAGAACCAGACGCTGGCCTCGATCACCTTCCAGAACTATTTCCGGCTCTATGCCAAGCTCGCCGGCATGACCGGCACGGCGGCGACGGAGGCCGACGAGTTCCTCGAGATCTACAACCTGCATGTGGTCGAGATCCCGACCAACGTGCCCGTGCAGCGCGTCGACGAGGACGATGCCGTCTATCGGACCTTCGAGGAGAAGGTCGCGGCCATCATCGGAGAGCTCGAAAAGGCTTCGGCGCGCATGCAGCCGGTTCTGGTCGGCACGGCCTCGATCGAGAAGTCGGAACTTATCGCCGAATTGCTGGTGAAGGCCGGCTATACCCAGCTCGACTTCACCAAGACGAACGTGCTCGAAGGTCTCTACAAGGCCGCGCGCGACGGAAAGGCAACCAAGCAATTCGCCGTGCTGAATGCGCGTTTCCACGAGCAGGAAGCCTATATCGTGGCGGAAGCGGGCGTGCCCGGCGCGATCACGATCGCCACCAACATGGCGGGGCGCGGCACCGACATCAAGCTTGGCGGCTCGGTCGACATGCGCATCCGCGCCGAAACGGCCGGCATGGAAGACGGGCCCGAGAAGGACGCGAAGATCGCCGAGATCCGGGCCGAGGTGGAGCGCTTCCGCGAGATCGTGCTCAATGCCCGCGAGGAAGTCGAGATCGAGCCGGCGAAGGGCAGCAAGCCGGCGCGGACATTCACGATGCCGGGCGGCCTCTACATCATCGGCACCGAGCGCCACGAGAGCCGGCGCATCGACAACCAGCTGCGCGGCCGTGCGGGTCGCCAGGGCGATCCGGGCCGCTCGAAGTTCTTCCTGTCGCTGCAGGACGACCTGATGCGCATCTTCGGGTCGGAGCGCATGGACGGCATGCTGCAGAAGCTCGGCCTGCAGCCGGGCGAAGCCATCGTGCATCCCTGGATCAACAAGGCTGTCGAGAAGGCGCAGGGCAAGGTCGAGGCGCGCAACTTCGAGATCCGCAAGAACATCCTGAAATACGACAACGTCATGAACGACCAGCGCAAGGTCGTGTTCGAGCAGCGGCGCGAATTCATGGCGCTGGAGAGCGTGCGCGAGACCATCGACGAGATGCGCCATGGCGCCGTCGACGACATGGTGGCCCGCTTCATTCCGCACGATGCCTATCCCGAGCAATGGGACGCGGCCGGGCTGAAGGAGGAGGTCGTCAAGGTCCTCAATCTCGACCTGCCGGTCGATGAATGGGCCAAGGAAGAGGGCATCGCCGACGAGGAGATGCGGGAGCGCCTGCGCAAGGCCGCCGACGATCTCTATCGCGAGCGCATCGAGCGAAATACGCCCGAGGTCATGACCTATGTCGAGAAGCAGGTTCTGCTCCAGTCGCTCGACCACCTGTGGCGCGAGCATCTCGTCACGCTCGACCATCTGCGGCAGGTGATCGGCTGGCGCGGCTATGCCCAGCGCGATCCGCTCAACGAATACAAGTCGGAGGCCTTCCAGCTCTTCGACGGGCTCATCGACCGGCTGCGCGAGAACGTCACCGGACAGCTCATGCGAATCGAGGTGGTGTTCCAGCCACCCGAACCGCAATTGCCGCCGATGCAGGGCCACCATTTCAACCCGTCGACCGGCGAGGACGAAATGGCGGCCGTGGCTCAGCTCGGCTTTGCCGCCGAGTTCGTGCCGCCCGAACAGCGCGATCCCACCCGGCCCGAGACCTGGGGCAAGGTCGGCCGCAACGAGGCCTGTCCGTGCGGATCGGGCAAGAAGTTCAAGCACTGCCACGGGCAGCTCGCCTGACGGGCTGGCAGGCGTGATGACGGGATGAGGCGGCGCCGGTCACGTCCGGCGTCGGCGGCATGATGGCGGGCCCTGTCCGGGCACCGGGCGGCATGCGGGATCGCGTCAGGTCGATGTCCTGTCAGACGCAGCTTGTGAACCGGCCCGCAGAGGGGTGCTCGCGGCCTCTGGAGCATGTTGCTGGTGGCCGGGAGGGCGACGAGGCTGCCGTCGCCGTCAGGACCGTTCTCGACGTCACGCATCGCTGCGCAGCGCCCACCCCATCGTGATCGGGAAGTCGGGCGGGCCTGCCATGTGCATGCCGCTGCCGCCCGGCTGTCTTTCGGGAATGATGCAGAATGGCGAGAACGCACTTGCCATGCGAGCCGGCTTTCGGTATTCCCCCGTCCATTCCCTGATAGCTCAGTTGGTAGAGCAAGCGACTGTTAATCGCTGGGTCGCAGGTTCGAGTCCTGCTCAGGGAGCCATCTTTCAGAAACAGGCGGACTTCTGCCAGGCCAGTCAGGTTGACGGGGGCGTCGGGCAGGCCATCGGTGTCGCCCCTGCCGCGCACATCGTGATTCCTTGGCCCCTCTGGATTCCTTCGCCCCTTTGGCTATAGCCGGCGAAGTATCGATGCAGGAGGCGCGTCCCTTTCGGCGTTTCCCGGGGTCGAATTCCAGAGTCACGTTCGGGCGATCGACCGTTGGCTGTCCAGCGATCCGCTCGACCCTCCAGCTTCCTGTGGTGTCTGCGCAAGGGCTGGCGCTGTTGTGGTGCCCCGGATCGCGCAGCCCGGCGCCAGCAAACGATGCCAAGGCATGGCCGGCGGGGCGAAGGATTGCCCCGTCCGGTTGCCGCGTGCCCGTGCCGCCATTGGCCCGTCCCGCAACTGGCCGGCATGCGCCAGCCTTTGCGGGAATTCACCCCGCCTTGGCGGGCATCGCGAGTTCCTGCTTGAGGAAGGCCACGCTGCGGTCGAAGGCCAGCGTTGCCGCCGCCTTGTCATAGCGCTCTGCACTCGTGTCGTTGTGGAAAGCGTGGTTCACGCCCTCATACATCTGCAATGTGTAGCGCGTGCCCGCCGCCTTCATCGCTGCCTCATAGGCCGGCAGGCCCTCGACGATGCGTGTATCGAGCGAGGCGTGGTGCATCAGCAAGGGCGCCTTGATGCGCGGGACATTGGCGAGCACGGGCGCTCGCCCGTAGAATACGACGCCCGCGTCCAGTTCCGGTGCGTCCGTCGCCAGCGAATTGACGATGCCGCCACCCCAGCAGAAGCCGACAGCTCCGGCCTTGCCGTTGCCACGCGGGGCCGCCTTGAGCCAGGCGAGCGCGGCGCGCCCCTGTGTCATCACATCCGGGAGCGCAAGCTTGCCGATCATGTCGCGGGCCTGATCCGCATCTGCGGGCGTGCCGCCGGCAGGCGTGAGGAAATCGAGACCGAGCGTCAGGAAGCCGGCCAGCGCGAAGCGGCGGGTGACATCCTCGATATGGGGGTTGAGGCCCCGGTTCTCGTGAATGACGAGCAAGGCCGGCAGGCGTTCGTTGCCTGCAGGCGCGGCCAGCAGCCCGGCAATGCGGCCTTGCGCCGTCGTGACGTCAAGGCGGGAGACAGTCAGGCGGGGGTCATCCGGCGCCACCATCTGTGCCATGGCGTAGTTGGGTTCCAGCACCGTGATGGCCGCGCTCGCTGCTGCCGTGGAGCCGAGCATCGCCGCCAGCCGTTCGAGGAAGACGCGTCGTGGCAGGGGGCGGTGCGTGTACTCGTCGTAGAGATCGACCACGGCCTGATCGAGGCGGGGTTTGTCCGTATGGCTTCCGTTATCCCTGGTCATCGGCTGTCCTTCCCTTTTGCTCTTTGCCCTTGAGCTCTTTGCCCGGTCGTCTTTTGCCCTGTCATCGTGTTGCCTGTCATTGTGCCGTGATGCCTGCGCCCGGTCCTGCGGAGCGGTTCATCTGGCTGAAACGACCACGATGCGCCCCGGCAGGCGCATGGTTGTCGGGAACGTGGCAAGGGCGCTCGCGTTCAACGGCAAGGTACACCCGCCAGCAAGAGCTGCCAGCCTGCCGAGGCCGAGGGCCAATCCGCCGGTTCGAGGCTGACACCGAACAGTCTTGCGCGGCTGGCGGCTTCTTCTCCAATCACGGCCACGTGAGCGTGCAGCCATGTGAAATACGGGAATACCCGAATGACCGGTGATCCAGCACCCGAGAGCCTGCGTAATAACTCCCTGATTGGAACCGGGGGTCCAGCCGAGGAGGCTCCAATGGGCGATATGTCCGGCGTACAGCGTGGTTTCGTGAAGGCCGCCATGAATGCGCCCTTCCTGGAGCGCGAGGAAGAGCGCGCTCTGGCATTCCGGTGGCGCGATCACCGCGACGAGCGGGCCCTGCATCAGCTGACATCAGCTCACATGCGGCTCGTCATCGCCCTTGCCAGCCGCTTCCGCCATTACGGGCTGCCGATGGCCGACCTCGTTCAGGAGGGGCATGTAGGGCTGCTCGAGGCTGCGGCAAGGTTCGAGCCGGAACGCGACGTGCGGTTCTCGACCTATGCCACGTGGTGGATCCGGGCCTCGATGCAGGACTATATCCTGCGCAACTGGTCCATCGTTCGCGGCGGTACGAGCTCGGCGCAGAAGGCCCTGTTCTTCAACCTGCGGCGCCTGCGGGCGCGGCTCGCACAGACCGGTCAGGACCGGATGAGCGAAGAGGTCTATGGCGAGATCGCGCTGGCGATCGGGGTCTCGAAGGCCGATGTCGCGCAGATGGATGCGCGCCTGTCGGGCCCGGACAGCTCCCTGAACGCGCCGGTCATGGACGGCGATGCCGGTACAAGCACGGAGCGGATGGATTTCCTGCCCGACACGGCACCTCTGCCCGACGAGCGCGTCGGCCAGGTGATCGACGGCGAGCGCCGGGTCAAGTGGCTGCGCTCTGCTCTTTCGATCCTGTCGGAGCGTGAGTTGAAGATCCTGAAGGAGCGCCGCCTGCATGACGAGGAGGAGGGCGCGTGCGGCAGATCGAGAACCGCGCGCTTGAGAAGCTCAAGCGCGCCTTGCTTGACCGGCATCCCGATATCCAGGGAGCCTATGCCTGATCCGGCACGAACCTGACATCCCGACGACAGGCCCGCAGGCTGAAGCGGGCCTGTTTCGTGAAAGGGATCACTCCCGACAAGCAGTCGCGTGCCACCGCTTTATTCCTCGACAATCTTGTAGCCTTCGCCGGGGCGGACCGGATCGCCCCGGTCGAGCCCGTTGAGAATCAGGAAGCGCTCAAGTGCGCGATCGACCCCCTGCATGCGGCCGGCCAAGATTTCAGGCGTGTCGCCCGGCTGGGCCGTCACGATCCGCAGGCGAAGCGGTCGCAAGGCGGCAAGCTCCGCCCGATCCGGCATGCGGATCGAGGCCATGGCCTGGCGGAAGCCGCGATCGGCCTCCGCGACGCCTTGCCGTGCCGCAAAGATGAAGCGGTGCATGACCCCGCCAAGCGGAACGGCGACAAAACGGAAGGTCCAGTCGCGCCCTCGACCGGTTGCGGTCGCGGCAGGCTGGCCCGCAATCGTGACGGTCTCGACCGGGTCCAGCTCGACTCCCTCGATCCAGCCCTGCGCGATGGCCTGTGCTGCCGTGAGCCCTCCGGTATCCACCTGGTCGTAGCGCAGGGCGCGCCCGCTGCCCGGCTCAAGCCCGACCAGTGCCGCGCTGCTGCGTTCCAGAACGAAGCCCTCGGGGGCGGTGAAGACGATCGGGATGCGCGGGTCGATGAAGGCGCGCCCGCGCAGGGCGCCACGTGACGGATCATCGCCATAGGTCAGGCCGTCGAGCGCGGCGAGATAGGAATTGCGGTCACGCCTGCCGCCTGCTCCCGGGGCGCGGGTCTCGCGCGCTGCGGCCAGAGCGGTATTGACCCGTTCGGGAGTCGAGGGGTGTGTTGCCAGGAAATCGGGGGTCGTCCGCTCGCCCATCACGGCCGCGCGCGGGCCGCCGGAGCGGCCAAGCGATGCCAGGAAACGCGCTGCGCCATAGGGGTCGAAGCCTGCGGCCGCAAGCGTGCGAACGCCAAGCACGTCCGCCTCCAGTTCCTGCTGGCGCGAGAAGCTCGCGAGGCTGAGCCGCGACTTGTCGCGAATGAGGGCGCCGCCGTCCGGATCGTTGAGGACTTCGGCCACGACCCTGCTGACAAGTGCCGAACGGCGCTCGAGCTCAGCCCGCATCCGGGCATGGTTCAAGGCGACATGGGCGAGTTCATGGGCCAGGACTGCCGCGAGTTCGGCCTCGTCATTGGCGAGCGCCAGAAGGCCGCGCGTCACATAAAGACGCCCGGAGGGAAGGGCGAAGGCATTGATGCCCGGATTGTCGAGCAAGGTCACGCGCTCGCTGGCCACGGGAGACCCGCTGACCGGGCCGAGGCTGCGCATCAGGCCGGCGATCACACGTTCCATGGCCGGTGCGCGATACTCGCCACCAAAGGCG